>DAMABW010000310.1:0-5935 GCA_031999925.1 Massilia sp.
CGTTGTTCAGGATCATCTGAAGGGCGGCAAGCGTGAAGTCCAGCGCGGCGGCGTGCGCGTGTTCTCGCGTGTCGTCGAGACCCCGGTCAACGAGTCGATCGGCCTGCGCGAAGAGCACGTGAACGTGCAGCGCCGCCCGGTGAATGAGCCGATCAGCACCACCGACAGCTCGGCCTTCAAGGAGCAGTCGATCGAGATGCGCGAAACGGCAGAGGAAGCCGTGGTCGAGAAATCGGCGCGCGTGGTCGAGGAAGTCACCATCAACAAGGAAGTTTCTCAACGCCAGCAGCAGATCAACGACACGGTGCGCCACACCGAAGTCGAAGTCGAGCAACTGGGCGCCGGTTCGGCCCGTTCGAGCATGATGAGCGACGACGATTACTACCGCAACCACTTCACCAGCAACTACGGCAGCACTGGCGATTCGTACGACGACTACGCGCCGGCCTACAGCTACGGCTCGGAAATGGCGCGCAACCAGAAGTACAGCGGCCGCCAGTGGGACGACGTCGAGACCGACCTGTCGAGCGACTGGTCGACCCGTGCCGGCAACAAGGCCGGTTCGACCTGGGCCAAGATGAAGGCCGCCGTCAAGCACGGTTGGGATCGCATGACGAACGACGACGACGATTCCTACTACCGTAACCACTACGCCAGCAGCTACGGCACCTCGGGCGACTCCTACGACGACTACAAGCCGGCCTATAGCTATGGTTCGGACATGCGCCGCGACCAGAAGTACAGCGGCCGCCAGTGGGACGACGCCGAATCCGACCTGCGCAGCGACTGGGACAGCCGCTACCCGAGCGACAACGGCGTCTCGACCTGGGACAAGACCAAGGCCGCCGTCAAGCATGGCTGGGATCGCATGACGAACGACGATGACGATTCCTACTACCGCAACCACTACAACGCCACCTACAGCACCACCGGTGACGACTTCGACAGCTACCAGCCGGCCTATAGCTACGGTTCGGAAATGCGCAAGAGCGAGATGTACCGCAACCGTCCATGGGACGACGTCGAGCCCGACCTGCGCAGCAACTGGGATGCACGCTACCCGAACAACGGCGTGTCGACCTGGGACAAGATGAAGGCCGCCGTGCGTCATGGCTGGGACCGCATGACGTCGTAATCGCGTTCGCTACCGGGCCGGCCGCTACCGTGCCGGCCCGGTGCTGACGAAGAAGGGCGCCCGAGGGCGCCCTTTGTTTTGGCACAACCGCAGCCGGCTGGGTTAAGTACAGCTAACCCTTGTCCGGCTTCGTTAAGCTGCGCTTAACTTGCTTACTCCGCGAACGCCTGCGCCGCCGGGGTGATCTTCACGTTCTCGGCCTTGATGCCGAGCTTCATGTTGCCGATCACCTGGTCTTCGTCGAGCACGGCCTGCGGCTTGGCCGCGTCGTACTTGATCGGCGAGAAGGCATCCGACACCAGGGCCTGTTTCAGCCCAGCCGCATCCTTGGTGATCACGACCACCGACAGATTCTTCGCCGACAGGTGCTTCCTGATCGCCGCGTTGACGTCGGCCGCGGTCAGCTTCGACAGGCCGTCGCGCATCATCTGCGTGAACTCCGGCGTGTTGTACCACTGCGAATCGAGGGCGTAGCCGAGGCGCTGGTCCTGGGTCGCGGTCATCACGAACACGTTCTTCATCAGGTAGCCGCGGGTGGTCTCGAAGTCGTCCTGCGAGATGCCCTGGTCGACCATCTTGCCCAGTTCCGACAGCGCCAGGCGCAGCGTGAAGTGCGCGTTCTGCGGCGCCACCGGACGGATCCAGACTTCGAACAACTGCGCCTTGCGGCCCAGGTTAGGACGCGGGAAGAAGCCGTACATGCCGCCCGGGAAGGCTTCGATGTAGGCGTAGTCGCCGTAGTTCAGGCCGCGCAGTTCGCGGATCTGCTGGTACAGGTGGGCGCTCGAGGCACGGTGCTCGCCCAGCCAGGTCTTGGCCAGCCACAGGGCCGGGAAGTCCGGGTGCGAACGCGTCACTTCCAGGGGCAGGCCGAAGGAGATTGCCGTGGCGCGGGTGTTCTTCTCGATGATCTCGACTTCCAGGCCCTGCGGCTTGCGGCCTTGCGGTACCGTGGTGGCAGGCAAACCGGCGCCTTGCGGCAGGCGCGCAAGGGCGGTCTTCAGGCCGGCGGTCATGGCGTCGCTGACGTCGCCCGAGATGCCGACGCGCACCGCGCCCCCGGTGTAGGCCTGCTTGTAGAAGGCTTTGACGTCGTCCAGCGTGATCGCATCGATGCCTTTCACCGTGCCCAGTACAGGATGGCCGTAGCCGGTGCCGGCGAACACGTTGGTTTGCAGGCGCTCCTTGCCGAACTCTTCCTCGTTGTTGTCCTTCAGGTCGAGCAGCAGGGCGTTCTTCTGCGCATCCTTCAGGCGACGGAAGTCTTCCTCGCGGAAGCCCGGCTCGATCAGTTGCGGCAGGGCGATGTCCAGGAACTCGTTCCATTTGTCTTTGTGGATCGAGCCGCTGAAAGTGGTCATTTCCTTGTCCACCTGGTCCGAGAAGCTGCCGGCCAGCGGGAACAGCGACTTGGTGATCTCGTCGATCTTGCGCTCGCGCGAACCGGCTTCCGAGACCATCGATGCGGTCAGCGCCGCCAGGCCTTCCTTGCCTTTCGGGTCGTGCGCCGAGCCGGCTGCGAACAGCAGCTTGAAGCGCACCTGCGGCAGGGCGGACTTTTGCACCAGCACGTCGAACCTGGCGTCGCTTGCCTTCGGCGCCAGGCTGGCCAGCTTCGGCAGCGCGTCGATACCGGCGGGCAGGGCGTCGTGGGCCAGGGTGGTGATTACCATGCTGTCGTCGACCAGGTACCTGCGCGCGGCGGCCTGCAGGTCGGCCGGGGTCAGGCTGTCGACCACGCGGTAGTAGCGGTTCAGGGTGCCGTAGGAACGGTTGAAGTGGACGTAGGACGCCAGCGTGGCGGCGATCTGCTCGGTGTTGTCGAGCGAGCGGATCAGGCCATATTTATTCGCAGACTTCGCGTCCGCCAGTTCCTTCTCGGTGACCGGCGTGTCGCGCAACTGGGAAATGGTCTGCAGGATGGCGTCGCGCACGTACAGGGCGTCGGCCGGCTTTTTCACGCGGGCGCCGATAGTGGCCAGGGTCGGGTCGACGCGGTTCGGCGTGTAGTCGAACAATTGATCGACCTTTTGCTCGTCCTGCACCAGGCGCTTGTACAGCGGCGAGGTCGAGCCGAACGATAGCGACAGCAGCATCGACAGCGCGGCCTGGTCTTTCTGCGTATCCGAGAAGGCCGGCGCGCGGAAGGCGACCGTCACCAGCGGCAGGGTCGGGGTCGGCCATGGCACGTGGCGGTACAGGGCGCCTTTTGCGGCCGGTTCGGCCGGCACTGGCGCGTTGTAGCTGCCCTTTTGCCACTTGGCCCAGTACTTCTCGACCATGGCGATGGCTTTTTGCGGCTCGACATCGCCGGCGACGATGATGGTGGTGCGTTCCGGACGGTACCAGCGGTCGAAGAAGACCTTCGAGTACTCATACTGGTTCGGCATGTCCTCGATGTCCTTCAGGAAGCCCATCGTGGTGTGTTTATAGGTGTGGGTGGTGAAGGCGGCGTCGCGCTGCACCTCGAACAACTTCTGCATCGGGTTCGCGCTGTTCTTGTTGTATTCGCCCAGCACGGCGCGCGACTCGGTCTTGAACGCCTCGATCGGGTAGGACAGGTGCTGGAAGCGATCGGCTTCGACCTTCAGCACGGTCTCCAGGTCTTCCTTGGCGAAAGTGGTGTAGTAGTTGGTCAGGTCGTCGCTGGTGTAGGCGTTCTGGCGCGCGCCGGCTTTGGTGATGACTTCCTGGTACTTCTCGGGCGGGTAGGCCTTGGTGCCGCGGAACATCATGTGCTCGAAGAAGTGGGCAAAACCCGACTTGCCCGGCTCGACTTCGTTGCGCGAACCGGTCTGCACCGGGATCGTCACCGACACCAGGTTCGGGAAGCCGGTCGGCACCACGATCACCTTCAGGCCGTTGGCCAGGGTCTTTTCGGTGGCCTTGAAGGGCAGGACGTCGTTGCCGGCCGCGTTATTCGCGACAGGTTTGGCCGGGGCCGCCTGCGCGGGCAGCGTGCATACCGGGGCGGACAGCGCGAGCAGCGCCATCGGGAAGAGTTTCGACACGGGGTCTCCTTGGGAAAAATCTGGCACGAAGCATAAGATATTCCCCAGGGAATGAACAGCTTTACAAGGTATGCATGTAGAAGATGGGATTCAGCCCGGCTCGGCCAGCGGCAGGCTGATGCGGTTGCGTCCGAGGTGCTTGGCGCGGTACAGGGCGGCGTCGGCGATGCCCACCAACTGGCTGGCGTCGTTGTCGGTCCCGGCAATCGCGGTGGCGGCGCCGATCGACACCGTCACGTGTTGCGTCGGCGCCCCGCCGTTCGACACGAACAGGGGCACGCGCAGGTGCTCCACGCGGCGCCGGATGCGCTCAGCGACAATCGCCGCGCCTTTCAGCGACTGGTTCGGCAGGATCACGGCGAACTCCTCGCCACCATAGCGCGCCACCAGATCGTTGGCGCGCATTTCGCTGGCGACCGCGGTGGCGATGCGCTTCAGGCATTCGTCGCCGCCGAGGTGGCCATGGGCATCGTTGTAGGCTTTGAAATTGTCGACGTCGACCATCAGCAGCGACAGCGGCTGGCGCTGGCGCAGGGCACGCTGCCATTCGGCGTTCAGGGTATCGTCGAAGCAGCGGCGGTTCGCCAGGCCGGTCAGGCCATCGCGGGTGGCCAGCTTTTCCAGCGCCATCTGCGCCATCTTTTCCTCGGTCAGGTCGCGCAGCGATTCGACCACCGCCATCACGTGACCGTGCTGGTCGAAGAGGGCGCTGGCGTCGGCAGCCAGGTAGCGGCGCTTGCCGGCGCGCGGCATGTCGCACCAGGTTTCGACCGACAGGTGCGAGGTGGCCACCTGCGGCTTGCCGTGGCGCGGATAGATGTGGCGGACCTCGTCGGTGCGGTTCTGCAGCACCAGGTCGGCCAGGGTCGGGCGCGGATGGTCGTAGAAGCAGCGCCAGTGGTTATCGGTACCGACGATTTCGTCGGCGGGCACGCCGGTCAGGCGCTCGCAGGCGCGGTTCCAGACCAGGACATGGGCGTTGCTGTCGAGGACGAATACCGGTATCGCCAGCGTTTCCATCAATTGATGGGCGAAACCGAGGTCCTTGCCGTGCGCGACGATTGAGGGTGTCGCGTCGAGCGAGCGCTGCATGCTTGTGCTGGTCATCAGGCGGCCTTCCTGGTCGGTTGAGAAGTGTCCCTAAAGCAATCTATTGATCGCTGACAAGGACCGATTCTGCTACCGCCGGCCTCCGGCGCTATTGACGTGCAGCAATATCCACAGGCTTGACTTCTCAGCCCGGGACCATCCCACCCATGCTGGATACCGCGATCGCGAGGCGGGTGCCGCCACCGGGAAGGGCCTCGCTGCGTAGCGCGCCGCCGCCGCTTTTCACCCGTTCGCGCAGGGTGGCGAGGGTACAGTCGCATTCGCCCGCCGTATCGCCGTCGTCCTCGATGCACAAATTGAGCCGGTTCGCATGGCGGCTGAGCTTGACGGACACCCGGGTGGCGCGGCCTGCGCGGGCAATGCCGGCCAGCGCTTCCTGCAACACACGGTAGAGCAGGGCGTCTCCCTCGCGTTCGGCGGCCAGCGGATCGAGGCCGGCCTGCGGTTCGAACTGGTGGGCGATGCCGTGCAGGCGGGTGAACTCGGCCAACTGGCGCTGCACCGCACCGTCCAGGCTTTCGCCGGCGGCCAGCGGACGCAGCTCGCCCGCCAGCACGCGCAGCGAGCGCAGGGCCAGGTCGAGGGTGACGATCATGGCGCCCGTCTTCTGGTGGGTGGCCGGGTGGATGCCGGCACTGGCTACCTGCATCAGCGACAGTTCCGCGCGCAGGGCGATCAG
>DAMABW010000311.1:0-5929 GCA_031999925.1 Massilia sp.
GATCACCGGGACCGACCTGGTGGAATGGCAGTTGCGCGTGGCGTCGGGCCAGCCGCTGCCGAAACAGCAGCACGAACTGGCCATCCACGGCCACGCCATCGAGGCGCGCATCTATGCCGAGAACCCGGAGAAGGGCTTCCTGCCGTCGATCGGCACGCTGCGCCACATGGATACGCCGAACGCCGTCAGCTTCGAGCTGGGCGGCACGGCAGGCGTGGAGCCGGCTGCGGTGCGCATCGATTCCGGCGTGCGCGAGGGCGATGCCATCTCCCCGTTCTACGACCCGATGATCGCCAAGCTGATCGTCTGGGGCTTGGACCGTACGCAGGCGCTGGCGCGCCTGTCGCAGGCCCTGTCCGAATTCCAGATCGTCGGACTGGCGACGAATATCGCCTTCCTGAAACGCCTGGTCGAAGGCGAAGCCTTCTCGACGGCCGACCTGGATACGGGCCTGATCGAACGTAACCAGGCTTCGCTATTCCCGGCGGCAAAAGCGGCGCCAGCCGGCGCGCTGGCGCTGGCGGCGGTGGCGCTGACCGAAGCGGAGAAGAACCAATCGCGCGGCGCTTCGCAGGTCCAGGCCGACCCGTGGGGCCAGGCGCAGGGCTGGCGCCTGAACGGCGACTATCGCCGCTTCCTGTCGTTCAGCGACGAGCATGCGGCCGGCCAGGAAGGCGGCGCCTACAACGTCGGCCTGGTGTACCACCCGCAAGGCTGGGAACTCGACATCGAGGGCAACAAGCAGCCCCTGACCCTGCTGGCGCACGAAGGTGCGGCCTACTCGATCCGCCTGGGCGAGCAGTCGATGCACGGGAATGTGCGCCGCGACGGCGAGCTGTTCCACGTGTTCACGAACGGCGAGCACCACACGCTGTCTTACCAGGACCCGATGGCTCACGCCGGCGAGGCGGAAGCAGCGGGCGGACGCCTGACCGCGCCGATGCCGGGCAAGGTCGTGGCCGTGATGGTCGACGCCGGCCAGGAAGTGAAGAAGGGCGAGCCGCTGGTCATCATGGAAGCGATGAAGATGGAGCACACCATCGCCGCGCCGTCGGATGGCCTGGTGGAGGAGGTGCTGTACGCGGTCGGCGACCAGGTGGCGGACGGCGCGCCGCTGCTGGCTTTCAAGGCGGCTTGATATGGTGTCCGCAGTACGCGTCCTGCTGTACCGCGGTGATGGACAGACCGGGCCCTGGGCCGAGGATTTCGCGCGCCTGCCGCCGGGTGTCGAGACCGTCAGTTGGCGCGAAGGTGAGACCCTCCCGGCCTGCGACTATGCGGTGCTGTGGAATCCGGCGCCAAGCCTGCTGCCGCAGTTGTCACACGTGAAAGCCATCTTCCTGATGGGCGCCGGCGCCGATGCGGTGCTGAAGTTCGGCGAGGCGCTGCCGAACGTGCCGCTGGTGCGCCTGGGCGACGCCGGCATGGCGGTGCAGATGGCGGAATACGTGGCGTATGCGACGCTGCGCTACTTCCGCCGCTTCGACGAATACGAGGAGCAGGCGCGCCACGGACTGTGGGCGCCGCTGCCGCCCCACGCAAAGGAAGACTTCACGGTCGGCGTGATGGGCCTCGGCAAACTGGGCCTGCGCGTGGTCGAAACCATGCGCGGCTTCGGTTTTCCGGTGCGCGGCTGGAGCCGCACGGCCAAGGATTTACCAAACGTGGACTGCTACGCCGGCATGGCGTCGCTCGATGAATTTTTAAGCGGCACGCGCGTGCTGGTGTCGCTGCTGCCGCTCACGGCGGAAACGAGTAACCTGCTGGACCGCCGGCGCCTGGCCACGCTGCCGAAGGGCGCCTACCTGATCAACGTCGCACGCGGCGCCCAGGTGGCCGAGCCGGATCTGCTGACGCTGATCCGCTCCGGCCACATCGCCGGCGCCACCCTCGACGTGTTCCGCAACGAACCGCTGCCGGCGCCGCACCCGTTCTGGGAAGAGCCGCGCATCACGATCACGCCGCACATCTCCGCGCTCACCGTGCGCGAGGATGCCGTGCGCCAGATTATCGACAAAATCGCCGCCTTCGAGGCGGATCAACCGGTCGCGGACATCGTCGACCGCCAACTGGGATACTGACACCATGAACAGCCAAGCCACCCTCCCGAAGAAGGTCAAGATCGTCGAAGTCGGTCCGCGCGACGGCCTGCAGAACGAAAAGGAAACCATCAGCGCCGATGTGAAGATCGAACTGGTCGACCGCCTGTCGCGCGCCGGTTTCGCGAACGTGGAGGCGGCATCGTTCGTGTCGCCGAAATGGGTGCCGCAGATGGCCACCAGCACCGAAGTCATGGCCAGGATCGCGCGCCTGCCCGGCACGATCTATTCGGCGCTGACGCCCAACATGCAGGGTTTCGAGGCGGCGCTGGCGGCGAAAGCCGATGAAGTCGTGATCTTCGGCTCGGCCTCGGAAGCTTTCTCGCAAAAGAACATCAACTGCTCGATCGCCGAATCGATCGCGCGCTTCGAGCCGGTGGCCAAGGCCGCCAAGGCGAACGGCATCCGCCTGCGCGGCAGCATCAGCACCGCGTTCGGCTGTCCTTACCAGGGCGAGGTGCCATTGGAAGCCGTGGCCGACGTGGTGCGCCGCATGCGCGACCTTGGCTGCGACGAAATCGACATCGCCGACACCATCGGCGTCTCGACCGCGCGCAAGACCCAGGACGTGATGCTGGCCGCCGCGCGCGAATTCCCGCTCCAGCAGCTGAGCGGGCACTTCCACGATACCTATGGCCAGGCGCTGGCGAATATCTACGCCAGCCTGGAAGTGGGCGTGCAGATCTTCCACTCGTCGGTGTCGGGCCTCGGCGGCTGCCCGTATGCGAAAGGCGCGACCGGGAACGTGGCGACCGAGGATGTGGTCTACATGCTCAATGGCCTGGGGATCGAGACCGGGATCGATCTCGACCAGGTGGTGGATGCGGGGCAGTTCATTTCGCAGCAGCTGGGGCGCAAGGGCGCGAGCCGTGTCGGGAATGCTTTGTTGGCGAAGCGGGCGGGCTGAACTGATCGAAACGTCACTCGCGTAGGGTGGACGGGTCTCCCCGTCCACGCGTCGATCGTTAGTTGCGAGATCATCCGGCACGAAAACGAAGCCGTCCACCCTACAAAAACAGCCACGTAAACGAAAAAAGCCGACAACTTTCGTTGTCGGCTTCTCTCTTAATACTGGTCGGAGTACAAGGATTCGAACCTTGGACCCTCTGGTCCCAAACCAGATGCGCTACCGGGCTGCGCTACACTCCGAAGACATCAATAATACCCGCCCCCAGCCTTCCGGTCAAGTTGATGTGGGAAAATAGTTGGAACGAACCGGGTTTTTCGCGCAACAGGAGGGAGGATTGTGAATCTGGCACTGACAGGCTTCGACGCCATGACCATGGAAGACCGCCGCCGCATGCAAAGGGTGGGCTTCGGCGTCGTGCTGTCGATCCTGGTGCACACGGCGCTGCTGACGGCCTGGCGCGGCGGCAGCCATCCGGCCGACCTGCTTGAACCGCCGCGTTCGATTGCCGTGCGCATCCAACCGCCGCCACCGCCGCCGCGTGTCGAGACGCCGGCGCCGGCGCCTGCGCCGCCACCGAAGGCGGAACGTCCCAGGCCTGCGAAGAAACCGAGCACGCCGCGGCCGGTGATTGCCGTCCAGCCCGATACCGACCGCGCACCAACACCCGATCCTTTCGTCGTCGAACAGCCGGAAACGCCGGCGGCGCCAACCGACGCGCCCCATTTCGACCTCGACGCCGCCAAGCGCAGCGCCCGCTCGCTGGCCAACCTGCGCGATCCGGCGAAAGCGGGCACGGCAGTCGGGCAATTTCCTGAAAAACCGTTGGAGACGGAAACCAAGGCGGCCCGCCTGATCGGCGCCGCCAAACGGCGCAATTGCAAGGATGGCGTGCCGGGCGGCTTGCTGGCGCCGCTGTATCTGCTGGCGGACAAGAAGGACAGCGGGTGCAAATGGTGATGCAGCGGCGCAGGCGGTAGATGAACGCGTGGGCGGCGCACGCGTTGCGTTCACGCACGTGATCGGGTGGAGCCGACCACCCTATGAACCTTATTCGCCCTTGATCTGCAGCGCCCGTTCATACAGCGCATTCTTCTTGCGCCCCGTAATCTGCGCCGTCAAGTTCGCTGCCTGCTTCACCGAGCACTCGGTCAGCAGAATGTTCAGGATGCGTTCAGCCTCGGCATCCGCCGCATCGGTCTCGATTGTCGCGCCTTCCACCAGCACCACGAATTCGCCGCGCTCGCGGTGCTGGTCGGCTTTCACCCAGGCCAGCGCCTCGCTCAAGGGGCAGCGGTGCACTTCTTCGAACAGCTTGGTCAGCTCGCGCGCAAACACCACCTGGCGCGTCGGCTCGAAGACGGCCAATAAACCTTCCACGCAATCGACGATCCGGTGCGGCGCCTCGTAGATGACGAGCGTAGCCGGCTCGCGCACCAGTTCCTGCAAGGCCGCCTCGCGCTGCTTGGCTTTGGCCGGCAGGAAGCCGACGAAGTTGAAACGGTCATTCACCAGCCCGCTGGCCGATAGCGCCGTCACCGAGGCCGACGCCCCCGGCAGCGGCAACACGCGCAACCCGGCTTCGCGCACGGCGTCGACGATGCGCGCGCCCGGATCGGACACGGCCGGCGTGCCGGCGTCCGACACCAGCGCCACGCGCTCGCCGGCCTGCAGGCGGGCGATGAGTTTATCCGCCGCTTCGCGCTCGTTGTGCTGGTGCGCGGCGACCATCTGCTTGTTCAAGCCGTAACGGGTGAGCAGGGCGCCGGTTTTGCGCGTATCCTCACAGGCGACCACGTCTGCCAGCGCCAGCAGGTGCAATGCGCGCAGGGTGATGTCGGTTGCATTACCGATCGGGGTGGCCACGACGTACAGCGTTGCGGTAGGATAGGACTGCTGAGCTGCCTCGGCCATTACTGGCAGTTTGGCAATGTCGATGGACTGGTTGTCGGTCATGTTGGAGATACGATGCTCGTGAATAATCTGAAAGGCCTGTTTGTTACCGCCGCCGCCATCATGGTGGCCGGTTGCGCCAGCACGCCTCTGCCACCCGATCTGGGATGCGGCGTACCGGGCGGATTGTGCGCGCCCGCAGAGCCAAACACAAGTGCGCCACGCCAGGCGCCCCCTGCCGAGCCCACCCGGGCGCCGCGCTCGGAAACCCGCACGATACCGATCGAACTGTATCCGCGCGAAGATGGCGCGCAGGCCGCCGTGCCCGGCGCCCAGGCGCGCGTGGCCTTGCTGCTGCCGCTGGAATCGAGCGCGCTGGCCAAGGCCGCCGACGCCGTGCGCGCCGGATTCATGGCCGGCCACGAGCGCGACGGCGCCGGCATCGAAGTGCAGGTGGTACCCAGCGGCGACTCGGCCGAAGACACGCTGCGCGCCTATGCCCGCGCCGCCGAACAGAACGACATCGTGGTCGGCCCGCTGGCCCGCTCCGCGGTGGCCGCCGTGGCGTCCAGCAATGTCGTGACCAAGCCGACGGTGGCCCTGAACAATCCGCAGCTCGACCGCCCGCTGCCGGCGCAGATGCTGGTGATCGGCCTGTCGCTGGAAGAAGAAGCACGCCAGGTAGCCGACTGGGCCGCCCAGGAACAACAAAGCGGCCGCGCCCTCGTGCTCGGCGGCAGCGCCGCCTGGCAACAGCGCGTCGTCGGCGCCTTTACCTCGTACTGGGCGCGCCTGGGCCGCAACAATGCCACGGTCGACTTGCCGGTGCTCGACGGCTACGTCGATGCGAATGCCCTGGCCGACCTGCGCAAGCGCCTGGAAATCGACCGTCCCGACCTGGTGTTCGCGGCACTCGACGCCAATCAATTGCGCCAGGTGCGCAGCGCGATCGGCACCTCGCTGCCGACCTATGGCGTCTCGGCCGCCAATCCCGGCCGTACGGCTGGCGCTGGCTGGACGGAACTCGACG
>DAMABW010000312.1:0-5902 GCA_031999925.1 Massilia sp.
ACACAGCCCCAAATTTGTATCAGGTCTTCGGCAAGGTCACGCCATGCTGCCCCTGGTACTTGCCGCCACGGTCTTTATAGGACGTCTCGCAGACTTCATCCGACTCGAAGAACAGCACCTGCGCACAACCTTCGCCCGCGTAGATCTTGGCCGGCAGCGGCGTCGTGTTCGAGAATTCCAGCGTCACATAGCCTTCCCACTCCGGCTCGAACGGTGTCACGTTGACGATGATGCCGCAGCGCGCGTAGGTGGACTTACCCAGGCAGACGGTCAGCACATTGCGCGGAATGCGGAAGTATTCCATGGTGCGCGCCAGCGCGAACGAGTTCGGCGGGATGATGCAGACATCGCTCTTGATATCGACAAACGACTTCTCGTCGAAGTTCTTCGGATCGACGATCGTGCTGTTGATGTTGGTGAAGACCTTGAACTCATCGGCGCAACGGATGTCGTAGCCGTAAGACGAGGTGCCGTAGGAAATGATGCGGCGGCCGTCGGCCTCGCGCACCTGGCCCGGCTCGAAGGGCTCGATCATGCCGGTTTCCTGCGCCATGCGGCGGATCCATTTATCGCTTTTGATTGCCATGCTGCTCTTTCAGGGTGGTCGGAAAATCCCGGGATTTTACGCGAAAAGCCCGCGCTGGTCGCCCTTCGCGGTGTCATTTTGCCTGGCCCGCTGCGCCAGCAGGCGCCCGATCATCTCGTGGGTAAGCTGCGCTGCGCGAGCCGGCTGCTCCAGCGGATACAAGTGGCTGCCCTCGGTCATGACGAAGTTGGCCCCAACCAGCTTGCGCGTCGATTCCAGGCCCGCCTGGCGCAGTTCCTCGGAGCGGTCGGCGCCGATGAAGCCGACCGGCACCGGAAAATCGTGACGGATGACCTCGCCCATGTGGTGCGGCAGCGAGTTGTAGATTTGCGTTTCAACAGCGCGATCGAAGCGCAGCTGCACGCCCTCGGGATGCGGCTTCAGGCCGACGTCGAGATAATCGTCGAGCACGCCTGGCGCCCACGCGGAAAAAATATCTTTCGCGATGAAATGCTTGTAGGCGGCTTCGCGGTCCGGCCAGACATTGCGGCGGCGCTCGGAAAAGCGCGCCGGCGAAAACTTCGTGCCCTTGCCCAGCAGCTTCACGATACGCCAGAGGAAGGCGCGCCAGCCGGCCACCACGGGCGAATCCAGCATCACCACGCATTGCGCCAACTCGGGCCGGCGCGCGGCCGCCATCGTGCTCAGCATGCCGCCCAGCGAGTGGCCGACCAGGATGACCGGTTGGCCGTAGCGCTCCAGCTCGCCGATCAGCTCGTCCACCAGCCCGCTCCAGCCATCGCCCACCGGATAACGCGGATCGTGCCCGACCATGTCGGTGCTGTGCACGTCGTAATGCGCGCTCAGGCCTTCAAGCAATTGGCGATACGTACCGGACGGGAAGCTATTGCCGTGGCAAAAATGCAGCAAGGGTTTGGTCATGGAGCACGGGACACACGAAACGGATGAGGCTTCGATTGTAATGTGACAAGGTCCCGTGCGTTCCCCGTTTAGAGGGAAACCCCTACAGTCAGTTCCGCGACGTAGCCGTTGACGATGTCGCCGCTCATCGTCGCCATCTGCAGCGACGTGCCGTCGCTGAACACGTTGTCGGTGGCATAGCTAATGCGCGACAAATTCTGCACACTGCTGGCATAGCCGGTCGCCGTGTACACCTCGTTCAGCGTGGCCAGCGGGAAGGTGAACTGCGAGGTCTTGATGCGGTTCGACGCGACCGTCGACTTCGCCAGCGTCGGATAGACTTCGAAGTGCACGTGCGGCATCCTTCCGTCGTAGCAGCCCGGGAAGATGGTGAGGAAGGTGACGTAGCCGTCGGCGTCGGCGGCCTGCACGCCGCGCAGGTAATTCTCGGCGCTGATGCTGCTCGAGTACATCGAGTAGTTGCCGTTGCGGTCGCAGTGCCAGAGGTAGACGGTGGCGCCGGTGACGGTGGCGCAGCTGCTGGCCACGTTCACGATCTTCAGGCGGATCGTCAGCGGCACGCCCTGGGCCACGCCGGTTGCACCGGCGATGCTGGAACGGATATCGCTGCGCACGATGCCCGACAGGACCAGCGCGTTGGCCACCTTGCCGTTGCTGCTGTTGGTGCCGTCGGCCGGGTATGGGCCGCCGGTTTCCTCGGGAATCACCGCGCAGCTGCTGCTGCCGGTCGTGGTGCCGCTGCCGGTGCCCGTGCTGCCGGTACTGGTGCTGCCGCTGCCGGTGCTGCCGCTCGATACGAGGCTGCCGGCGGCGCTTGTAGCGCTGTCGCCGCCGCCGCAACTGGCCAGCGGCACCGAGGCGGCGCCGGCCAGCAGCCAGCGCAGGGTCTGGCGCCGGTTCGTGGCCACACTCAGCAGCCGGTCGATGTCGGCAGCCAGGCCGCCGTGATGATCGTGTTCACTCATGTCCGTCTCCTCAGTCACGCGGTGCGCGCTGGCGTTCGATGGCTTCCTTCTGCTGCGGTGTGAGCAGCGCCATCACCTGGGCGGCGGTGCGCACGCGCAGCAGTTCCTGAGCGGCGATGGCCTGGCCGAGTGCCTTGGCCTGCGCCGCTGCCTTGGCGTCGTCGACGCGGCCCGATTCGCGCATCGCGTCCAGGGCTTCGAGCGCCTTGCGCTCGGCCTTTTCCTGCTCGCGCAGTTGCGGCGCCTGGGCATGCATGATCGCGAACAGGCGGTCTTCCTGGGCTTCGCTCAGCTCGATCCCGTGCAGGAAAGGCAGGCCGGGACCACCCATGCGCGGACCCGGGCTGCGCGGGCCGGGGCCGGGGCCGCGGTCGAAGTCCGGGCCGCCGGCGTCGAAGTCGGCGGCGGCCGGCGCGCCCGAAGGTGGCGCGTCCGCTACGGGTGCGGCCAGCGCGGCCGAGGCGAAGGTGGTGGCGGCGAATGCGGCAGCCGCGGTGCGGAAAATGCTCATATGGTGCTCCATTACGTGTCGAATGGCGCCATTCTGGTGCGCGGCCTTGTAAAGCGCTGTAAAGCCGGCGTAAAACGGCGTAAGGAACGTCCCGGCCCACGTGCCGCCCGCCGTGGTGTAAAGCTGGGTAAAAGCACGCCTGCCGCACGCGCAGGGTGGCGGCCGCTTTGCTATCATCCGGAGGATGAACCATGTACTGTTGATCGACGACGACGCCGAACTGGTCGGCATGTTTACCGAATACCTCGAGCAGGAGGGCTTCGCGGTCGCCTGCGCCCACGACGGCGAGAACGGCGCGCGCGAAGCCCTGAGCGGGCGCTATGCGATCGCCATCCTCGACGTCATGATGCCGGCCCTGAACGGCATCGACACGCTGCGCCGCATCCGCGCGCAAAGCCGCATCCCGGTGCTGATGCTGACCGGCCGCGGCGACGACGCCGACCGCATCCTCGGCCTGGAGCTCGGCGCCGACGATTACGTGACCAAGCCCTGCACCCCGCGCGAGCTGACGGCGCGCGTGCGCGCCATCCTGCGCCGCACCCAGGACACCCAGCCGGGCGCCGGCGCCGGCGTCGTGCTCTCGGTCGGCAAGCTGACCATGATGCCCGAGCAGCGCCGCGCCACCTGGGACAGCAAGCCGCTGGAACTGACCAGCACCGAATTCAACCTGCTCGAAGTGCTGGCGCGCCATGCCGGGAAACCGGTGAGCAAGAACGAACTGTCGGAGCAGGGCCTGGGCCGGCCGCTGGCGCGCTTCGACCGGAATATCGACGTCCACCTGAGCAGCCTGCGCCACAAGCTCGGCACGCTCGACGATGGACGCTCGCCGCTGCAGACGGTGTACCGTCTGGGCTACCAGCTGATCCGTGACTGAAGCAGGCCGACGCATGGGACGCCGCACCGGCCGTTTGTTCTGGAAGTTCTTCCTGTCGATCCTGCTGGCCCAGGTCGCGGCGGCCGTCGGCATCGGCAGCGTGTTCTGGGTGCGCGAGCAGGCACGCCTGTCGAATACCATCACCCTGATCGAAACCGGGCCGCCGGCCGGCTTCATGCTCGACTCGGCCGCCATCGCCCTGAAATACGGCGGCGTGCCGGCGCTGCGCGAAATCGTATCGCAGAAGGGACGGCATTCGGTCTACGCGGTGTTCGGCAATGGCCGCGAACTGCTGGGGCGCGAAGTCACGCCGAGCATGCGCGAACAGGCGCGTCGCGAACTGGCCGCCGACCGCCCTTACCGGCCGGTGCGCCAGTTGAAGGCGCCCGACGGCCAGCAGTTGCTGCTGTTCGTGCCGCGCATGTACCGCAATGCCGCCGGCGACACGCTCACGGCGGCGCAAGTGGCCGGCCCCGGCGCAGAAGGGCCGCCGGCCGGCATGGACGCGCCCGGCCCGGGCGAACCACGCGCGGACGGCATGCCTGGGCCGAATGGCCCGGGTGGCCCGGAAGACCGCGCCGGCTTCGGCCGCGGCGATGGTCCGCGCGGTCCGTTCGGTCCGTTCTCGCCGATGAGCAGGCCGGTCCCGATGCTGGCCGCGATCATCGTCAGCCTGTTCTTCGCCGCCCTCCTCGCCTGGTATTTCTCGCGTCCGATCCGCGCGCTGCGCAGCGCCTTCGAGGCCGCATCGGCCGGCGACCTGTCGCCGCGCTTCACCGACGGCGACCGGCTCGGCGGCGATGAACTGAACGACCTCGGACGCGACTTCGACCGCATGAGCGGCCAGCTGCGCGCCCTGATGGATGGCCAGCGCCGCCTGCTACACGACGTGTCGCACGAACTGCGCTCGCCGCTGGCGCGCCTGCAGGCCGCGATCGGCCTGGCGCACCAGCAGCCCGACAAGATCGCCACCTCGCTCGAACGCATCGAACGCGAGAGCGTACGTATGGACAAGCTGGTCGGCGAACTCCTGACGCTGTCGCGCCTGGAAGCAAACGCAGACCTGCCGAAGAGCGACGCCATCGACATGCAGGAACTGGTCGACGGCATCGCCCAGGACGCGCGCTTCGAAGCGGGCGCCGAAGGCCCCGCGATCGAGGTCGAGATCGAGGGCGAACTGGTGGCGAACGTGCGCGGCGCGCCCGACCTGCTGTGGCGCGCGGTGGAGAACGTGGTGCGCAACGCGGTGAAGCACGGCGGCGCCGGCGGCCAGGTCGACATCCGCCTGTATGCGCGCGGCCGGCAGGTGCACGTGGATGTGCTGGACCGCGGGCCGGGCATCCTCGACGCCGATCTGCCGACCGTGTTCGAACCCTTCTTCCGCTCGAACCCGAGCAAGAACAACGTCGACGGCCATGGACTCGGACTGGCGATTGCGCAGCGTGTCGTGCATGCGCACGGCGGCACGATCGAAGCGCGCAACCGCGAAGGTGGCGGGCTGCAGGTGGCGATTACGCTGCCGCTGGCGGACTGACGATCCTCAGCGGTCGAACCAGTAGCGGGCTTCGTCGCGGCGGTATTCGCGCACGGTGATCTCGTCCCCAAAGTCGAACACAAGGGCGCCGGATACGTCGGTACGCAGGCGGCGGATGCCATGCTCGCCGTAGCGTTCGAAGACCTCTTTTTTCGGATGCTTGTAGCGATTGCGGTGGCCGACCTGGAATACCCCGATCTTGGGCTGCACCGCCGCCAGGAAGGCCGGCGTCGATGAGGTGCCGCTGCCGTGATGCGGCGCCAACAGCACGTCGGCGCGCAACTTGTCCGGCACCGCTTGCAGGAGCTGCGCTTCCTGCGCGGCCTCGATATCGGCCGCCAGCAGGATGGCGCGGCCGTTCGCCGAGATGCGCAGGGTGCAGCTGCGCGCATTCGCCTTCAAGGCCGCGTCGTCGTAGCTGGCCGCCGTTGGCTGCAGCATCTCGAAGGCGATGCCGTCCCAGGTCCAGCGCTGGCCGGCCACGCAGCGCTGGTGATTCGCCGCCTTGCGCACGGCCGGATGACCCGCGGACAGCGAACCCGCCATCCAG
>DAMABW010000313.1:0-5888 GCA_031999925.1 Massilia sp.
CGCGGCTCGGGTACTGGTGCATCCGGATGCCGGGAGCGGCGTTGACTTCGATGATGCCGCCTTTCTGTTCGCGCAGCGGCTGCGCGATGTCCTGGCAGATGACGTCGATGCCGGCCACGTCGAGGCCGATGGTGCGTGCGGCGCGGATGCAGATGTCGCGGGTTTCCTCGGGCAGCAAATCGGTTACGTCTTCGGCGGTGCCGCCGGTCGACAGATTGGCGTTGCCGCGCAAGTCGACCGACACGCCGGCCGGCAGCACGGAATCGAAAACATAACCCTGTTTCGCCAGGATGGCTTCGGCCAGGGCGTCCATCGGGATCTTGGTCAGGATATTGGTGTGGCCTTCGCCGCGCGCCGGGTTCGAATTTTCAAGCGCGACCAGTTCGCGTACGGTCGACTTGCCGTCGCCGGTCACGCAGGGCGGACGGCGCCACGAGGCGGCGGCGATCTTGTTACCCGTGACCAGCACGCGGTAGTCGCGGCCTTGCAGGTATTCCTCGACGATCACGTGGCGGCTGTACTTGCGCGCATGTTCGAAGGCGCGCTCGACTTCTCCCGGCGTAGCGCAGACGGTGGTCACGCCCTTGCCCTGGTTGGCGTCGAGCGGCTTGATGGTGGCCGGGCCGTCGAGACGGCGCGCGACGCGCTGTGCTTGCGCCAGCGAGGTGACGGTGGCGCCGGCCGGGACCGGGCAACCTGCCTGGTCGAGCAGGGTCTTGGTCAACTGCTTGTCGCTGGCGATGCCGACCGCGATGGAATTGGTGGCGCCGGTGATGGTCGCCTGCAGGCGCTTCTGGCGGCTGCCCCAGCCGAGCTGGAACAGATTCGCTTCGTCGGTGATGCGCAGGCTCGGAATGCCGCGCCGCTCGGCGGCGGTCACCACGGCGCCGGTGCTGGTGCCGATGGCATAGTCTTCGGCGATCTCGTGCAGTTCGGCCACGGCGGGGGCGAGGTCGAATTCCTGTCCGGCCTGCAGGGCCTCGATCAGGTCGAGCGCGACCTTCAGCGCGGCGCCGGCCACCTGCTCGGTGCGGTAGCCGCAAACGGCACGGCGTGCCCCCTCGTTGCGGGCGACATCCAGGGTCTGGCTGAAGGCGGCGGGTGCGCCGGCCAGGCGCTGCAATTCCATGACGACCGGCTCGACGGCGTCGGCGGCGCAGGTCAATGCGGCCAGGCGCGCCGAAGCTTCGGGGCTCAGTTCCGGCAGCAGGGCCACCAGGCGTGCCACCAGTCCCGGGGCGGCTTCGACGGCGCCGGTGTCGATGACGGCCATCAGGCACGGGGTTGCGCTGTACAGGTTGGGGCCGCGCAGGAAGCGTTTTTCGATGATTCTCATGAGATCGTGGTCCGTTTCGTTACATTTTCAAGAAATTCTCGCAGCGAGCGCGGCATCGGCTTGGCTTCCTCGCCGTCTTCGGGCAGGGTGTAGCTGCTGCCGGCGGGCAGCAGGTGCAGGCGAACGTTGATCAGTTCCGGCGTGTCGCGCTCGCGGATGTCGGCCATGTTGGTGAGCATGGTGCGGCCGTCGACCACGGTGACCGAGCCTTCGCCCAGCACCTCGATGCCGCGTCCGCGCTCGACCACCAGGGCGGTGTCCTCGTCGATGCCGATGCCCATCAGGTAAGGGTTCTGGGCCACCGCCGACAGCAGGCGCGCCAGGCGCTGGCGTTCCGAGAAGTGCTGGTCGATCACCACCTTGTGCAGGAAGCCCAGGCCTGCGCCCATGTGCACCGCACCCTTCTCGGGCAGCAGGTCGGTCTTGCCCTGGGTGAGCATGTGGCCCGACATGGCCGAGGCGCCGGCGCTGGTGCCGCCGATGCAGGCGCCGCGCACCTTCAGGGCGGTGTGCATCTCGGCGTCGAGGGCCGTGCCGCCGATGATCGCCATCAGGCGTTTCTGGTCGCCGCCGGTCATGAAGATGCCGTCGGCCTCGGCCACCATGCGCAGCTTTTCTTCGTCGTTGGCGTCCTGGCGCGATTCGAGCAGCAGGTGCGAACGATGCTGTACGCCGAGGTCGGCGAACGCCTGATCATAGATTTCCCACATGTTGTCGGCGATCCGGCTGGCCGCCGTGATCACGACGATGCGCGCATTCGCGCCGCCGGAAAGTTCGACGAAGCGGGTCAGGATTTCCTTGCGGTGTTCGCGGTCTTCGTGGCCGCCGATGATGACCAGGTGGCCGTGCTGTGCTGTCTGATGCGGTTCAGTCTTCATTTAGTCTTCGATCCTCGCAGTTGGCATATCCTTGTTGCTGCAGGCGCCGGCCTCGTTTTTCGTCACCGCGATCAGGCCGATGTCGACGTCCTTGTCGAACAAATCGATGCCGCGCTGCAGCGCCTGCTGCAGCGGCATGCCGGACTCGATCCAGCCGTAGACGGTACGCGCCAGCATGTGGCGCACGATGTGCTCGCCGATGCCGGTGGCGGCGATCGCGCCATGGGTGCCGGCATAGAAGCCGGCGCCGACAATCGCGGTGTCGCCCACGCGGCCCAGCAGCGAGGGCGCCGAGCCGCCGGTGGAGCCGGCCACGGCGACGTGGCCGTCGGGGCCGCGCACCACGGCGCCG
This sequence comes from Massilia sp., assembly GCA_031999925.1. Taxonomy (GTDB): domain Bacteria; phylum Pseudomonadota; class Gammaproteobacteria; order Burkholderiales; family Burkholderiaceae_D; genus Telluria. Next base: position 2,567 of record DAMABW010000313.1, read on the forward strand.
ACGGTGTCGCAGGCTTTCGAGGGCGGCAGTTGCAGCGGTGTCTTGTAGTTCCAGAAGCGGTCGAACAGGCGGTTGCCGACACCGGGCATGACCGGTACCGAGCCGGCCAGTTGGCACAGCAGCTTGCGGTGTTTCTCGCGCTGTTCTTCCGAGATGGGTTTGGCGTTCGGCAGGCCGATGGCGCGCGCGAAGCGTTCCGCGCCTTCGCCGGCCAGCAGCACGTGCGGCGTGTCGGAGATGGCGCGCGCCAGCAGGACCGGGTTGCGCACGTCGCGCACCGCGGCCACCGCACCCAGGCGCCCGCGCGTATCCATGATCGAGGCGTCCATCTCGACGGTGGAGCCGTCCAGGCACAGCACCGAGCCGGTGCCGGCGTTGAAGCGTTCGTCTTCCTCGAAGACGACGACGGCGGCGATCGCCGCTTCGAGCGCGTCGCCGGTCGCGAGGAAACGCGCGTGGCCATCCTTGGCCGCGCGTTCGGCGCCGTCGGTCAGGTCCAGCGATTCGCCGGCGCCACCATGGGTGACGATGGCAAAGCCTGGCTGTTTGTTCTGCATTTCCCGTCTTCCTCTCTGTTTTTTTCTTGCCTTTGCGCTCCTGACGCATGGCATATCTAGACCAAGATTATGCAAAACGGGATAGAAAATACCTATCGGTAGCGCAGCCGTGAGAATGTAAGAAGAAACTTACAACGAAGACAACTTCCAGGCTTGCATCACGCCAGGCGTGCCTGCATGGCCAGCTTCAGTTCGCGCGCGACCTGGGACCGGATCGCTTCCGACACATAGGCGCCGATGCGCACGCGTCGGCCATGCGATTCGAGTTCGATCAGCTTGCGTTCGCGCGGCGCGGGCGGGCGGATGCGGGTCCAGCAGGGGTCAAGCCGGATTTCTTCGCGCCGCCCGGCGTCGACCCTTTCGATCAGCAGGCAGGCTTCGGTCAGGACGATGGTCTCGACGTCGAGCGCATGGCGCGCGTAATACAGCAGGGCCGCGCCCACTGCCATCATCTCGACCAGGGCAAACGCCAGCACCATCCAGAAACCCTGCAGCAGGAAGAACAGGGCGATCGTCAAGGAAGCCGTGCACAGCAGCGCGTACACCGCGGCCGACTGGCGCGGCGTCAGCGAGCAGTTGCGCTTCAGTGTCCAGCGATGCGCCATGGTGGCCGGCTCCTTGAGGGTGATTCGATTATGGCGGAGGGCGCAAAAGGACGGCGCGGGCCTGGGGCGTGTCTGCGCCGCAACGGCGCTGCGCCGGGGGCGCCTGCCTGGCCCGCTTCCGGCCAAGGTCTGATAAAATACCGCCCCTTCAAAAGAAAGGCAGACATGACGAACGCATGCGGCGTCGACTTCGGCACCTCGAATTCCACGGTGGGCTGGATCGCACCAACAATCGGCGCAAGGGCGCAACCGGCGGCAACGCAACGCACGCTGCTGGCGCTCGAAGACGGCAAGCCGACCCTGCCGTCTGTGGTGTTCTTCAACGCCGACGACGAGGAAGTGCGCTACGGCCGCGCCGCCCTGGCCGACTACCTGCAAGGCTACGAAGGCCGCCTGATGCGCTCGCTCAAAAGCCTGCTCGGCACCAGCCTGATGGACGGCCAGACCGAAGTGGCGGGCCGCGCACTGCCGTTCCGCCTGCTGCTGGCCCAGTTCATCGGCGAGGTCAAGCGCCGCGCCGAACAGCAGGCCGGGCGCCCCTTCGAGCGCGCCGTGTTCGGCCGCCCGGTCTTCTTCATCGACGACAACCGCGCCGCCGACCAATTGGCCGAGGACACCCTGGCCGAGGTGGCGAAGAGCGTGGGCTTCCGCGAGATCGCCTTCCAGTACGAGCCGATTGCCGCCGCCTTCGACTACGAGTCCCAGATCGACCGCGAGGAACTGGTCCTGATCGCCGACATTGGCGGCGGTACCTCCGACTTCTCGCTGGTGCGCCTGGGGCCGGAACGCGCCAAGCGCAGCGAGCGGCGCCAGGACATCCTGGCCACCGGCGGCGTGCACATCGGCGGCACCGACTTCGATAAATACCTGAGCCTGGCAACCGTGATGCCGCTGCTCGGCTACGGCAGCCTGCTGCGCTCGGGCGCAGACATCCCGTCGAGCTATTACTTCAACCTGGCGACCTGGCACACCATCAACCAGGCCTACACGCGCAAGAGCGTGGCCCAGCTGGAGGATCTGGTGCGCGACGCCCAGGAGCCGGCGAAACTGAAACGCCTGCAGCACCTGATCGACGAGCGCGCCGGCCACTGGCTGGCGATGCAGGTCGAGGCCGCCAAGATCGGCCTGTCGGACAACACCTCGGTGACGCTGGAACTCGACCGCCTGGCGCCGCCGGAAAGCCTGCTGGTGGAGCGTGCGCAATTCGAGAATGCCATCGGCGGCCTGTTAGATGCCATCGACGCCACCGTGCTGCGCCTGCTGGCCGATGCCGGCCTCAAGCCGGACGCGGTCGATACCGTGTTCTTCACCGGCGGTTCGAGCGGCGTCGGGCTGTTGCGCGAACGCGTCGGCGCCCTGGTGCCGGGCGCGCGCAAGGTCGAGGGCGACCTGTTCGGCAGCATCGGCGCCGGCCTGGCCCTCGACGCGCTGCGCAAATTCGGCTAAGGTTTCGGTATGCACCATTTTGAACGCCCCATCGTGATGCTCGACTTCGAGACCACGGGCCTGTCGCCTGCCATGGGCGACCGCATCACCGAAGTCGCGGCCCTGCGTATCGAGGGCGGCCGCATCACCGAACGCTACGTTTCGCTGGTCAACTGCGGCGTGCGCATCCCGTCCTTCATTACCGCGCTCACCGGCATCAGCCAGGAGATGGTCGATACGGCGCCGCCGGCTTCGACCGTGGTGCCCGAGCTGCTCGACTTCATCGGCGGCGATACGCTGTCGGCCCACAACGCCAGCTTCGACGAAAAATTCCTGGTGGCCGAAGCCGAGCGGCAGCGGCGCAACTGCGGCCACGCCGCCCTGGTGTGCTCGCTGAAGCTGTCGCGTCGCGTGTTTCCGGGCCTGGCCAGCTACAAGCTCGGCCAGCTTTCGCGCCAGCTTGGCATTGCATTTCGCGGTAGCGCTCACCGGGCCGAGGCCGATGCCGAAGTCGCCGCCGAGGTGCTGATCCATATCGGCCGCCACATCGGCGCGTCGTATGGCCTGGAGCAGGTGGCGCCGGACTTGCTGGTGTCGCTGAACCGCCTGGCCGCGGCCAAGGTGCCGGGCTGGCTGGACAAGTACGCCGCTGAACGAACGACCCTGCGCGCCGCCTGCGCACAGCTTCCGCATCGTCACGACGAGCCCGCCGCGCAGCCGCCCGGCGGGCTTTTT
>DAMABW010000314.1:0-5861 GCA_031999925.1 Massilia sp.
GCCTGCATTCGGACCACTGCGGCGGCAACGCGGCGCTGCAGGCCGCGTATGGATGCCGCACGGCGATTCCTGTCGCGGAAAGCCCCAAGGTAGCGGCCTGGGACGAGGAGGCGCTGAGCTACCGCGCAACCGGACAGCAATGTCCGCGTTTCGGTTTCGATGCGGTGCTGACTCCCGGTGATGAACTCGAATTGGGCGGCCTGCGCTGGCAGGTACTCGGCGCGCCAGGGCATGATCCGCATGCACTGCTGCTGTTTTGCGCGCAGGAGGGCGTGTTGATCGCGGGGGATGCGCTGTGGGAGAACGGATTTGGCGTGATCTTTCCCGAGCTGGCGGGCGAACCCGGTTTCGACGAGACGCGTGCGACGCTCGACTTGATCGGCACGCTCGATGCGCGCGTGGTGGTGCCGGGGCATGGGCGGGTGTTCGATGACGTGCCCGGTGCGCTGGCGCGGGCGTATTCGCGGCTGGATTATTTGTCTTCCGATCCGCGGCGTAATGCCGAGAATGCGGTGAAGGTGCTGGTGAAGTTCCTGTTGCTGGAGCGGCAGAGGATTGCGTTGGCTGAGATGCCGGGCTTGTTGGCGTCCATACCCGTTGTCGCAGGTGCGCTAAGGCTGATTGGACGCGTGGACGGGAAACCCGCCCACGCGTCCAACGAACTTCCGCATGTCGAACATGCTGAACATGATGAATACCGCGCCCTCGCCACCTGGGCCACTACCGCCCTGGTCCGCGCCAACGCCGCCCGTATCGACGGCCCCTGGCTCGTCGATCAGTGAATTAGAGCCAGAAATCTAGCACGACCGTGCTTTTATAACACTATAATCGACCAGCTGGTCCGATCAACTTAGCCGAGAGCTGCCCATGTCGCTGCCTACCGTACTGCAAAACCTGTCCCTCCCCGTCATCGCCTCGCCGATGTTCATTGCCAGCGGTCCGGCCCTGGTCGCCGCCCAGTGCAAGGCCGGCATCGTCGGTTCCTTCCCGGCGCTGAACGCCCGCCCGGCCGAACTGCTCGACACCTGGCTGACCGACCTGCAGCGCGAGCTGGCCGAGTACAAGGAAGCCAACCCAAGCGCCATCGTCGGCCCGATCGCCGTCAACCAGATCGTGCACGCCTCGAATGCGCGCCTCGAGCACGACGTCGAAGTCTGCGTGAAGCACCAGGTACCGATCATCATCTCCTCGCTGCGCGCGCCGCCGAAAGAGATGCTGGATGCCGTGCACAGCTACGGCGGCATCGTGCTGCACGACGTGATCTCGATCCGCCACGCGCACAAGGCGCTGGAAGCGGGCGTCGACGGCCTGATCCTGGTGGCGGCCGGCGCGGGTGGCCACGCCGGCGCGCTGTCGCCGTTCGCGCTGGTCGGTGAAGTGCGCAAGTTCTTCAACGGCCCGATCGCGCTGTCCGGCTCGATCGCCACCGGCGACGCCATCCTCGCGGCCCAGGCCATGGGCGCCGACTTCGCCTACATCGGCTCGCGCTGGCTGGCGACCAAGGAATCGAACGTCACCGACGACTACCGCGACGCCATCGTCGAGTCGAGCGCGGCCGACGTGGTCTACACCAACCTGTTCACCGGCGTGCACGGCAACTACCTGAAGAAATCGATCGTCAACGCGGGCCTGGACCCGGAAGCGCTGCCGGAATCGGACAAGAGCAAGATGAGCTTTGGCGACGGCAGCTCGAAGGCCAAGGCCTGGCGCGACATCTGGGGCGCCGGCCAGGGCGTGGGCCTGATGGACGATGTGCCGAGCACCGCCGAGATGGTCGAACGCCTGAAGCGCGAGTACGAAGCGGCGCGCGCACGCCTCAGCCTGCGTTAAGAGGCTACAGGCCAGGTTCTTTGCGTTGGCGGCGCAAAACGTAGGTGGGCACTCCGTGCCCACGCGGATGGTGATGTTGTGTTGGCTTCATTTGAACGTTGTGGTTTGCCCGGGCACACGGTATCAACATGCATGCCACGCGGCCTCAACAACGCCAACATGATGCCGCCGTTCGCGTGGGCACGGAGTGCCCACCCTACGGGCTGTGTCCGCCGGTAATTATGCGGTGGGTTTTGCATCCGGCACCGGAAACGCCGGTTCCGGTTCCACGCTCAAATCCGCCACGTTGATCGACCACAGGCCCGGCAGATTGCGCCAGTAGCCGTACACGTCCATCCCGAAGCCGACCACGAATTCGTTCGGCAGCGTCAGGCCGACGATGTCCGCCTGGATCGGCTTCGCGCGGCCGATGTTCTTGTCCGCGAAGACAGCCACGATGACCTCGGCCGCGCCCATGTCGAGCAGGCGCTGCTTCACGTGGGCCAGGGTCTCGCCTTCGTCGAGGATGTCGTCGACCACGACGATGGTCTTGCCCGCCACGTCCTGGCGCGGAATCACCTTCCACACCACCTGGCCGCCGCGGTCGTCGTCGCCATAGCGGCTGACGTGGATGTAGTCGAATTCGAGCGGGAAATCGAGCTGCGGCAGCAGGGTGCCGGTGAAGACGACGGCGCCGCCCATCACGCCCAGCACCAAGGGGAAACTGCTGCTGTCCGCTGCGCCGAAGCGCGCGTTGAGCACGTCGGCCACTTGCCGCACGGCGGCCTGCACTTCTTCGGGACTGACGATCTGGCGCGCATTGGCAAGCAGGGCGCGGGCACGGGCGTGATGATAGTCTTGCATGGTCGTTCCGGTGATTAATTTACTCAATATTTACCAAAGCATTATGCGGCAATTGCAGTGCCGGCGAAGTTCGGTTGGCGCGGCCCTCAGGATGCCGCTGCCTCGGTGATGTCGCGCTGCAGTTTTTTGGTCAGCTTCGCAAACACGAGTTCGTAGGCACGGCGCAGCAGTTGGGCCGCTTCCTCGTCGCCGAGGTCGGCGCTGGCATCCACCCGCACCCATTTCGCGCGCGCCAGGTAGGGCGCCGGGATGATGCCGGGGCGGTCGGTCAGTTCCAAAAAGCGTTCGTCCTCGGCCTTGAAGCTCATCGCCTGGGCCGGCGCCGCGTTGCCCGTCACGGCGAACATCTTGTCGCCGACCGAGAACACCAGGTCCTCGCCCCATTTGATGTCTTCGGTGGCGCCGGGAAAGCTGCGGCAGAGCGCCTTGGCGGCTTCGAAATCCATGTCTTCGTCTCCCTGTTATTGGTTTATCCGCCCAGTTTAGCGCGGCGGAGAACGGGCTGGATCGTTTTGATGTTTCAGCGCAAGATTCGTCTGCGCCATTGTCCCGGTTTGCGGCGTATCATACGTGGCTTGAATAACATCCCAGCAAGCCATGTCCACCTCTGACTTCCATGTCCAGCGCGACGCGCGCCTGGCCCAGTTGCGCGCCGCCATGGCGCGCCACGGTATCGACGCCTGCATCGTGCCATCCGCCGATCCCCACCTGTCCGAATACCTGCCGCGCCGCTGGCAGGGCCGCGAGTGGATGTCGGGCTTTACCGGCTCGGTCGGCACCTTCATCGCCACCGCGGACTTCGCCGGCGTCTGGACCGATGGCCGCTACTACACGCAAGCCGAGACCGAACTGGCCGGCAGCGAGATCAAGCTGATGAAGATCCCGTCGGGCGCGAGCCTGCTGCACATCGACTGGCTGGCCGCCAACATGCAGCCGGGCCAGACGGTGGCGGTCGACGCCCGCGTGCTCGGCCTGGCCGTGGCGCGCCTGCTGGGCGACGCCTTGACGTCGCGCGGCGTCACGCTGCGCACCGACATCGATTTGCTGGACGAGATCTGGAACGACCGTCCGGGCTTGCCGGCGGATGCGCTGTACGAGCACGCGGCGCCGCACGCAACGCAGTCGCGTGCCGATAAACTGGCCGCGACCCGCGCCGCGATGGAGAAGCTGGGCGCCGAGCGCCACTTCATCTCGACCCTGGACGACATCGGCTACCTGTTCAATCTGCGCGGTTCGGATGTGAGCTACAACCCGGTGTTCGTGGCGCACGCGCTGGTCGAACGCGACGGCGCGACCCTGTTCGTGGCCGAGGGCAAAGCCTCAAGCGAACTGCGCGCGCGCCTGCTGGAAGACGGCGTGCGCCTGGCGCCGTATGCGGATGCCGCCGACGCCCTGGCCGCGATCCCGGAAGGCAGCAGCCTGCTGGTCGACCCGCGCCGCGTCACCGCCGGCATGCGCGCCGCCGTGCCGCCATCGGTGCGCGTGGTCGAGGCGATCAACCCGACCACCTTTGCCAAGTCGCGCAAGACCGACGAGGAAGCCGCCCACGTGCGCGCCACCATGGAGCAGGATGGCGCCGCCCTGTGCGAATTCTTCTCCTGGCTGGAAGCCACCCTGGCCGATCCTGGCCGCGCACCGATCACGGAACTCACCATCGACGAGCAGATCACGGCAGCGCGTGCGCGCCGACCGCATTTCGTGAGCCCGAGCTTCGGCACGATCGCCGGCTTCAACGCCAGCGGCGCCATCATGCACTACCGCGCCACGCCGGCTGCGCACGCGGTCATCGAAGGCGATGGCCTGCTATTGATCGATTCCGGCGGCCAGTACCTGGGCGGCACCACCGACATCACGCGCGTGGTGCCGGTTGGCCGGATCACCGCCGATCACAAGCGCGACTTCACGCTGGTCCTGAAAGGGATGATGGCACTGTCGATGGTGCACTTCCCGCGCGGCACCCGCGGCCCGATGCTCGACGCCATCGCGCGCGCTCCGATCTGGGCCGCCGGCGTGGATTACGGCCATGGCACCGGCCACGGCGTTGGCTACTTCATGAACGTGCACGAAGGCCCGCAGGTGATTTCGCCGTCCGCGCCGCCGGACCCGCACACGGCCATCGAGCCGGGCATGATCACCTCGAACGAGCCGGGCATCTACAAGCCGGGCCGCTGGGGCATCCGCATCGAGAACCTGGTGCTGGCGGTGCCGGCCGCCAGCGGCGAGTTCGGCGAGTTCCTGCGCTTCGAGACACTGACCCTGTGCCCGATCGATACCCGCTGCATCGACCTGTCGCTGCTGCAGCCGCACGAGAAGGAATGGCTGAACGGCTACCACGCCGAGGTGCGCGCGCGCCTGCTGCCGCATGTCGATGGCGCCGCGCGTGCGTGGCTGGAACTGCGCACGGAGGCGATCTGATGGCCTCCGCCCGTTCCACCCGCGCCAGCGCCGCCGTCGAGCGCCTGAAACGCCGTACCGGCCACACCGGCTACTCGATGGCCCGCACCGCCGACGGTTCCTTCTTCCTGTCCGAGACGCCCGGCGCGCCGCCGCTGTGCGCGCCGCTGGAACTCGACGACTTCGTCGCCTTCGTCAACGGCCTGGGTCCGCAGGAGGTCAAGCGCATGACCAAGAACGACGTCGCCTTCGAGAAGCAGCTGGTCAGGAAGAAGCCCTGAAATCCAGGCTGCCCGCGCAGCCTAGCGAAAGACCGTCATGACGACGTCCGAACTGATCGCGACCTACTGGTCGCCTTCCGAGATCGCCACGAACGGCGTGATCCTGCTGCACCTGGCCGGCGCGCTGCTGCTCGGCCTGCTGGTCGGCTACGAGCGTTCGTACCACGGCCGCGCGGCCGGCATGCGCACCTATGGCCTGGTGTGCATGGCCTCGGCGGCGCTGACCATTGTCAGCGGCTATCCGGAGTTCTGGTACGGCGGCGGCACCGGGGCCATTGCGCCGGTCGACCCGACCCGCGTGATGCAGGGCGTGGTCACCGGCATCGGCTTCCTCGGCGCCGGCGTGATCATGCGCGAAGGCTTTACCATCAGCGGCTTGACCACCGCGGCCTCGATCTGGAGTTCGTCGGTGATCGGCATCCTGGTCGGCGTCGGCTTTTATTTGTCGGCGATGGGCCTGGCCTTTTTCTCGGCCATGATCATGATCTACCTGAACCGGGTGGAAGCGGTGCT
>DAMABW010000315.1:0-5839 GCA_031999925.1 Massilia sp.
CGAGGAGTGCGAACAGCACGGCGATCACCAGCAGCGCACCCTCGGTAAGGTTGGTCGCCACGGTCCTGATGGTGGCATCGACCAGCCGCGTGCGGTCAAGCACGGGCCGGATCAGCAGGTCCGGCGGCAAGGAGCGCGCGATCTCTTTCAGGCGGACATCCACCGCGGCGGCAACCGTCCGGCTGTTCTCCCCGATCCGCATCACGGCGGTACCGACGACGACCTCCTGCCCGCCTTCGGATGCGGATCCGAATCGCACTTCCTGTCCCATGCCGACGGTGGCGACGTGCGAAACCAGTACCGGCGTGCCGCTACGGGTCGTGATAACGGTCTTCGCCAGCTCCTCGGCTGACGTGATGCGCGCGTCGGCCTTGACCGTCAGGGCTTCCCCGTTCTGAACGACCACACCGGCGCCGGCGCTCGTGTTATTGCGCTCGAGCGCTTCGCCCAACATGGTCAGGCTGATCCCCAGGGCTGCCAACCGCTGCGGATCGGGCGTGACCACGTACTGCTTGACGTAGCCCCCGATGACGTCCACGCCTGCCAACCCTTCGGTATTCTTGAGCTGGGGTGCGACGATCCAGTCCTGCACCGTGCGCAGGTAAGTGGCTTTTTCGGCAGCACTGCGCAGCACTTCGCCTTCTGGCGTGACATAGCTGCCATCGGCCTGCAGCCCAGCCGTCCCTGCTTTGGTGGCCGGCTTTGAGGCGTATTCGACCGTCCACATGTAGACGTCGCCGAGCCCGGTCGCGATCGGGCCCAGGCTTGCGGTAGCGCCTGGCGGCAGCGAACGCTCGACGGCGCGCAGCCGTTCAGCCATCTGCTGGCGCGCGAAATAGATGTTCGTGCCATCCTTGAATACGGTAGTCACCTGCGCAAACCCGTGCCTGGTGAGGGACCGGGTCGATTCCAGGCCAGGTATCCCGGCGAACGCCGTTTCGATCGGATAGGTGATCTGCCGCTCCACGTCAGCCGGCGCGAGTGCAGGTGCAACGACATTGATCTGCACCTGGGTGTTGGTGATGTCCGGTACGGCGTCGATCGGCAGGCGCGTCAGCGCAAGTGCCCCCAGGATCGACAGGAGGATCGTTGCGATGAGCACGTGCCACCGCCGCGCAACGGAAAAGTTGACGATACGAGCAATCATGGTTGGGTGTCCTTCAGGAGCCGTCGAGTGAAGAGATCAGTCATCGTCTCCCGCCTCTCCTTTTCCATGCTCCGCCTTCAGCAGATACGTATTGCTGACCGCAATCTGTTCGTTGCCTTCCAGGCCGCCCATCACCTTGACGTAGCCGGCCGCATTACCGCCGAGGACAACGTGCTTGATCGCGAATCCGTCTTTCTCCCGAACGAATACGCTGGGCTTGTCCTCGACGGTTTGCACAGCCGTCCGTGGAATGGCCAGTTGCGTGCCGCCGGCGCTCCCTTCGAGCGCAATCGATGCCCGAACCGTTTCGCCGATGCGCCACGCGCCGCGACCGTTCGACAGGCGGGCAATGGCGCGTACCTGGCGGGTCGCGGGATCGAGGACACGCGAGACATGCGTGATCCGGCCCGTGCCGGTGCGGCCTTCGGTCGACACGTCCACCGCCGTGCCCACGGTGACGCGGGCAGCGTCGTCCGGCGAGAGCGAAAGTTCGGCCGTCAGCTCGTTGAGGTCGGCTACCTCGAAAAGATGGGAGTCCGGTGCGACGATGTCGCCCAAGGCGATCTGTCGTGCCGTGACGTTGCCCTTGATGGGTGAGCGCAGCATCAGCCGATTGAGCTGTCCCCCGCTGCTTGCGCCTGCGGCCGCGAGCTGCTGCTCGGCCAGGCGAAGACGGGTGCGTGCTTCTTGCGCGGCATTGCGCGCAATCTCAAATTCTTGCCGCGAAGTGACTTTTTCGCCGTACAGACGTTCTTCGCGTGCAAAATTGGCCTGCGACAGTTCGTACTGCCGCTTGGCGATCTCGACGTCGGCCCTGAGCTGGGCTACGTCACGGCTTTCGATTACGGCAAGCACGTCGCCACGAGCGACCGAGTCGCCAAGGTTGCGTCGGATCTCGACCACCCGGCCACCCACGGCGCTCGAGACCACCGCCGCATGCTTCGGATCCGCCGCGATGACCGCCGGCGCCTCGACCGCCCCGGCGAACGATTGCCGGACCGGCATGACCTCGATTCCTGCCGCTTTGATTTGCTGGTCCGACAGCGTGACAAAGTCTTCCTTGGCTTCGGCCTCGCCGCCTTCTTTCTCCGCAGCTTCGCCCCGCTCTCCGGCCTCGCCCCTGGATTCGCCTTTTTCGGCCTTTTCGGCCTGTTCGCCTTTGGCATTCGCGCTTTGCTCGCCATGTTCGGCAGCTTCTTGACGGCTGGCCGTTTCTGGCTTGGGCGAGCATGCGCTCAAGAGGATCATCGCGGCACACAGGCCCGATCGGAATACCGCTTGCATGGGTCAGTCCTTGTAAATTGGAGAGTTGGAACCTTGTAGCCGAGCCAGACGCGCCCGTGCCGTATGAAGTGCTGCGAGCGCATCGACCGAGCTTTCGCGGGTTTCGGCGAGCGAGCGTTCAGCCTCGATCAATTCGAGTTGCGGGAATTTCCCCTCGGCATAACCGATCCTCGCGATACGGGCCGCCTCTTCTGCCGCGGCCAGTGCGGGACCGTTGGCGGCGCGTGCAGCCGCCAGCGCGTCGGCCACCTCAGCTTCTGCCTGTGCGGTGGACTGTTCGACTTCCAGTACGACGGCGCGGCGCACGGCGGAAGCGCGATCGAATTCCGCCCGAGACCGCGCAAGCGCGGCGCTGCCCTGATTGAACAATGGCAGCGGGACCGACAGACCCAGCACGGCTGCCTTGTCGGAAGTTTCGCCATACCGGCGCATGCCGGCGGTCAGCGTGACGTCCGGTATCCGCTCACGCCTGGCCGCATCGACGCGAGCCTCTGCAGCGGCCAGTTCCGCCTCCGCCGTCGCAATCGCCAGCTGCTGCCGCGCCGGCGGTGCCTTCTCGCTGCCTTCGATCTGCTCAAACCAGGCGGACGCTATCGCGAACGGCATTGGCGCGCCTGTCAGCCGTGCGATCGTTTTTTGCGCCAGCTCGGCGGCACGCATTGCTTTTCCCAAGCGAACCTCGGAATTAATTCGTAGCACGTCCGCCCGTTGCTCTTCTATGGGAGACGCTTTTCCGGCCCGTACCCGCTCGCGTGCCGCGTGATGCGCGCGTTCGGCCAGTTCATGACCGGCTTTTGCGATCGCACGGTAACGTTCACTGGCAGCAAGCGTAACGAACGCCTCGGTGATCTGGAACGTCAGTTCGGCTTCAGCGGAGCGCGCACCAACGTCAGCAGCAGCGCGCTCGGCCTGGGCCACACGTAGCCGGGCGCCCCGCTTGCCGCCCAGCTCGAGGGGCATCGACAGCGAAACCGTCTTTTCTCCGCCACCAAAACCGGAATAACGACCCGAGCCCATCACATTTTCCGCTTCCACGGAAAGCGTCGGATTCGGTCGCAGGCCGGACAGCCGCACATTGGCCTCTGCAGCCCGCAGTGCTGCATCCGCGCTCTGCAGTTGCGGCGCCTGGACGCGGGCTCTGGCAACGGCTTCGGCAAGCGTCAGTGCAGTTCCTCCGGCAAAGGCAGATCCTGCAGCTGCGCACATGGCCAGCAACGCTGCGGTGACACAGAGATTCATCTTGGTGCGCATAGGTGAATTCGCTTGACGGATTGATAAATGAACTTTATAAACCTTGAAGTCACTTCAAGGTCAAGCATATGTCACGCACTTTAACGATAGGTCAGCTGTCCGCCGCGGCGCAGACCCCTGCGCCGACGATTCGTTATTACGAAAAAATCGGGTTGCTCGATTCTCCATCCCGGACCGGGAGTAACTATCGGCTGTATGGCAGCGAGGACGTGGACCGCCTGAGCTTCGTTCGCCGTGCCCGGGAAATCGGCTTCACGATCGATCAGGTACGAAGTCTGTTGGCCTTTTCCGATAGCCGCGATGGCGACTGCTGTGCAGTGAGCGCGATGACCGAGCAGCATCTTGCAGAAGTCGAGCAGAAGATCAGAGACCTCAACTTACTGAAAGAGCACCTTTCCCGTCTGCTCGTTTCATGCCAGGGTGGTCGAGTTTCCGATTGCGGCATCATCGGCGCCCTGTCACCTCAGCAATAGATTATTCCTCTGGCTGGACGGTTCTGACGTGGCGAACACGCTTGACCTTGAAGCGGGTTGAAGCTTTATCCTTCGAACAAATTCCCGATCCCAGGCTCAACGTCATGACACAAGACCAAACCGCTACGGCAGCCCGCCTCGAAACCGAACTATTTGTCTCGAAGATGGACTGCCCTTCCGAAGAGAATTTGATTCGGATGGCCTTGGGCAAAGTTTCGGGCATCGACAACATTGCGTTCGACCTCAACACCCGCACGGTGACTGTGCTCCACCATGGCAATGCAGATACCCTTGTGGAGGTGCTGCAGCCCTTGCGACTGGGTGTCGAATTACGCGGATCCCATTCAGCGAAGCCGAAAGTCGACAGCAAACGTACGCTGAGTACACTCGGGATTCCCAAGATGGACTGCCCTTCGGAGGAGAACATGATCCGCATGGCACTGTCGGATGTCGGCGGAATTCAATCTCTGAACTTTGACCTCTCCCAGCGACAGCTCCATGTTGCGCACACGGGAGAAGTCGATCGCATCTTGAATAAGCTGGGCCCGCTAAAGCTTGGCGCCCATCTGATCGGATCGCGACCGGATTCGTCGCAGCAGGAGGCTGATAATGACAAGGCCGGCAACGCATCGGAGGCGAAGACACTCCGGTTGCTGCTTGCTATCAATGCCATCATGTTCGTGGTCGAGCTGGTCTGGGGATTGGTCGCAGAATCAACCGGTTTGGTCGCTGATTCGTTGGACATGTTTGCGGATGCCGCTGTGTACGGCCTGGCCCTGTACGCGGTAGGCAGGGCTGCGGCGATGAAGACGCACGCAGCACACCTGGCCGGCTGGTTGCAGCTCGTGCTCGCGCTGGGCGCCCTCAGTGAAGTGGTACGCCGGGCCTTCTTCGGAAGCGAACCGGAATCTGCCCTGATGATGGGCGTTGGCGCGGTAGCCCTGGTTGCGAATGTGGCTTGCTTGATGTTGATCGCAAAGAAACGCGATCGCGGGGCGCACATGAAGGCAAGTTATATTTTCTCGGCGAATGACGTTATTGCAAACATCGGCGTGATTGCTGCCGGCGCACTCGTCACCTGGACCGGGTCGCCTTATCCAGATCTGATTGTCGGCACGGTGATCGGCGTGATCGTTCTTTCGGGCGCACGTCGCATCCTGAAGCTGAAGTAAGGATTGAGCGCAGAAGACAAACGATCCTACGTGCTATACTTTTCCTCATGGCCGCCCGACGCTTCATCTACCTTGTCTTGACGATCCTCGCTCTTCAGCTCAGCTGGAGCGTGGTTGCTGCCTATTGTCAACACGAGTCGGGCCGTGCCGCCCAGCATTTCGGTCATCATTCGTCGGAGGCCGACTCGCACAAGCTCGCCTCCGCTGAGAAAGACAAGCCGGCGGGTTCCAACAAGAAAGTCGCAATGCACTCGCACTGCGCTTCCTGTGCTCACGCGACGCTTTCCTTCGAAGGACTTCCTGTTGCGCTGGTGATTATTGAGCCGGCCCGTCTGGCGCCGCCGGCGCTCCAGCTTCAATACTCCTCCTCATACTCTGCTCGTCCCGAGCGGCCTCAATGGATCTCCGCCGTCTGATTCGGCGGCAGATCGTATACATCCACTCATCGTTGTGCGGGCGGGCCTGAAGGCCATCCCGATACGTCTCGCTGCTGAATAGCCTTCGTTTTCAAT
>DAMABW010000316.1:0-5810 GCA_031999925.1 Massilia sp.
CGAAAGTTATAGCGCTTGTCCAATACGTATTTCACGAGCAGGCCGGCAATCGTACCGGTAATCATTGCCAGAACGACCGCGAACGGTCCGGCGTATAGCCGCGTAACGATATCTTGCGAGCCGATATTGACGGCGGTCGCAATCAGCGCCAGCAATGCGTAAATAACGACGAGTTTCACGCCGCACCGTCCCTGCTGCCGCTCCGGCCCGCTTCCCTGGCGCCAGCCGGGGCTGGCCGGCCTGCCTTTCCTGCCTCTTGCATCATGCGATTCGTTCCCGTTGCGCCGCCAAATGAACCTCGCGCCAGCCAGCCGGCCGCGCCGCGCGCAGGGCGCCAGTCGACGCCCCGCTACGGGCCGCATGCCCTGGGCCGGGCGGTGGAAGGCGGCTATTCCACGCGCGCTGCTGAACTGTTAATTTTACATTATGTTGCCGAACTGACACCGAACTCGGATACGCATGAGGTAGAATATCGGGTTGTAATCCAGATATGCCTTTTCCGGATTGCTGCGCAGGGCTTGCCGGGTATCGCCGATAAACCAGCATTGCAGGTTCGTCGGGCTTGGCAGGCACAGGCTTATCAAAGGAATTTCTCAATGCTTGGCATGTTGTACGGCGCTTGGCGCTACCGGTTCTTTATTACATCGTCGATCAGGACGGAATTGCGTACCAAATTCGTACGCAGCAAGCTCGGCGGGTTATGGATGATCTTGAATCCCCTGGCCCAGGTGCTGATTTTCGCGTTCGTGCTATCCGCTGTCCTGTCCGCCAAACTCCCTGGTATCGATAATCGCTATGCCTATGCCATCTACCTCATGGCAGGGACGCTCGGCTGGTCGCTGTTTTCGGAAATCATGGGGCGCTGCGTGACCATGTTCGTCGACAACGCCAACATTCTCAAGAAGCTGGCGTTTCCACGCGTGGCCCTGCCTTGCATCGTGGTCGGCAGTGCCATTGTG
This sequence comes from Massilia sp., assembly GCA_031999925.1. Classification (GTDB taxonomy): domain Bacteria; phylum Pseudomonadota; class Gammaproteobacteria; order Burkholderiales; family Burkholderiaceae_D; genus Telluria. Next base: position 960 of record DAMABW010000316.1, read on the forward strand.
AACAACGTGCTGTTGTTCCTGGCCGTGCTCCTGATCTTCGGTTTTCTCGGCCACGTATCGGGCGCCGCGCTGGTGGCGCTCCCCCTGGTGATGGTCGTGACGATCGCGCTCGCGCTGGGCGTCGGACTGATGCTGGGCGTGCTGAACGTGTTCATCCGCGATATCGGCCAGGTGGTGCCGGTGGTGATGCAGTTCCTGTACTGGTTCACGCCGGTCGTGTACATGGTCAATATCATTCCCGAAGAATTCCGCCACTGGTTGTCGCTCAATCCGCTCGTGACGATCGTGACGGCCTACCACGACATACTCTTGTATGACCGCATGCCCGATTTTGGGGCATTGCTGAACGTTATGATGCTGGCGGTGGTGCTTCTCATCATTTCGCTGGTAATTTTCCGAAAGGCTAATGCAGAAATGGTGGACCAGTTATGAGCGGCGAACTGCAAGTGCATGGCCTGGGCAAGGCCTATCGCCGCTGGGGAGGAGAGCTGCGCCGTATCGCGTCGTGGTTTGTTTCCGGCATGACCCCGCGCGAGGAAAACTGGGTGCTGAAGGATGTCAGCTTTGCCATCGCCCCGGGCGAAGCCATCGGCATCATCGGCCAGAATGGCGCCGGCAAGTCGACCTTGCTCAAGCTGATCACCGGCACCACCCAGCCGACCGCCGGGCAAGTCATCGTGCATGGCCGCGTTGCCGCCATTCTCGAGTTGGGCATGGGCTTCAACGGCGACCTCACCGCGCGCGAGAATGCCTATCACTCGGCTGGCCTGATGGGCTATAGCTGGGAAGAAATCGACCGCGCCATGCCGGAAATCGAAGCATTTGCCGAGATCGGCAGCTATTTCGAGCAGCCGATGCGTACCTATTCGAGCGGCATGCAGATGCGCGTCGCATTCAGTGTCGCTACCGCATTCCGTCCCGACCTGCTGATCGTCGACGAGGCGCTGTCGGTGGGCGACAGCTATTTCCAGCACAAGAGTTTCGACCGCATCCGCCAGTTCCGCGAGCAAGGCGTATCGATCATGTTCGTCAGCCACAGCCTGAGCGACGTGCGTACCCTGTGCGATCGCGTGATCCTGATGGAAAAAGGCAGGGTCCTGAAAGACGGCTTGCCTGACGAGGTCGTCGATTACTACAACGCGATGATCACCGAAAAGGAAAATGCCAAGCTGACCGTCGAACAGCGCCGCGAAAAGAACGGCTGGCTGCTCACGCGCAGCGGTTCGGGCGAAGCGCAGGTGGCCGACCTGCGCCTGCTCGACGAAGCCGGCGGCGCCGAACTGGCCGTCGTCAACGTCGGCCAACGGGTCGAACTGCGCCTTGAAGTGAAGGTGCACCAGGACTTGCCGCGCCTCGTGCTGGGCTACATGATCCGCGACAAGCAGGGACATATCATCTGGGGCACCAACACCTGGCATACCGGGCAGGTCGTCGAGGCGCCGCGTGCCGGCGAAACGATCCTGTTCCGGCTGCCGTTCACCTGCACCCTCGGCCCCGGCTCGTATTCGGTCTCGCCCGCACTGGTCAGTACCGACACGCACCTGGCGGACAACTACGAGTGGGTCGATAACCTGCTCGTGTTCGACGTCATCAACGCCAACAGTCCGTTTTTTATCGGCAGCAGCAGTCTCGATGCGCATTTCGCCATCGAGCGCGAGCATAGTGAGGTGAACTGATGGGATTTACTTCCTACGCCCAGAATTTCGAGGACGTCATGCTGTGGCGTGCCCTCGGCCATGTTACCGACGGCGTGTATGTCGACGTCGGCGCGCAGCACCCGCGGATCGATTCGATCAGCCGCGCCTTCTACGAGCGCGGCTGGCGCGGCGTGCACATCGAGCCGGTGCCGGCGTTTGCCAGCCTGCTGCGCGAAGACCGGCCGGACGAAACGGTATTGCAGGTTGCCCTCGGCGAACGCGAGGGAACGCTGGCATTGAATGTCTTTGCCGATACCGGACTGAGCACGGCGATCGAAAGCTATGCCGAACGGCACCAATCCGAACGCAACTACCAGGTTCAGCATATCGAAGTGCCGATGCTCACCCTGCGCTCGGCGCTCGGCTCGGTGGCAAACAGGCAGGTGCACTGGCTGAAGATCGACGTCGAAGGTTTCGAGGAACAGGTCCTGCGCGGCTGGGACAGCCGGCAGTTGCGGCCGTGGATCATCGTGGTCGAGGCCACGGTGCCGAATTCGACCGAGACCGACTACGCCAAGTGGGAGCACCTGGTGACTGGTGCAGGCTACCGCTTCGTCTACTTCGATGGCTTGAACCGCTTTTATATCGCCGACGAGCATCCCGAGCTGGAAGCGGCATTCGGCGCGCCGCCGAACGTCTTCGATGTCGTCGAAGTCAGCGGCCTGGCGAGCTGGGGCCTGTGTAACTTCGCCCTTGCCGAGCACCAGGGCCGGATCAAGGACCTGACCGAACGCCTGGGCGCCAGCGAAGCCGAGGCCGCCGCGGCGGGGTCGCATGCCGCGGCGCTGGAGGCCCAGCTCGCCGCGCAGGGCGCTGCCGCCGCCGCCCGTGTGCACGAACTGGAAACCGGACTGCTCGCCGCGACTACCCGTGCGCAAGAGCTGGAAGGCCAGCTCGACGCGGCCGGCAAGCGCGCCCGTGAGGACGAAGAGCAGATCGCCAGGTTAGCGGGCCAGCTGGTCGAGGCATCGGCATCGACGGGCGCCCAGGCGCGCCTGAAGGAAGTCGAGGCCATGCTCGGCGAGCGCGAACGGCAATTCAGGCGGCTCCACCAGGACCTCGATGCCTCCCGGGCGGAGGTCGAACGACTCAAGCACGACTCCTATTACTGGTGGCATACGGCCGAGGAACTGCGCAAGCAGGTGGGACACATCCAGGAAGAGCTGCGGCAAGTGTATGACAGCAGATCATGGCGCCTGAGCGCGCCGTTACGCATTGCCAATGCCCAGGGCAAACGGGCACGGTCCTTTGCCGGCCGGGCTGTACGCTGGGCCCTGCGCCAGCCCGGCCGCGTGCGCGGCGCGGCGCATGACAAGGCCGCGGCGGGCGCTTCGACGGCCCAGCCCGAAGTCGTGGTGGTGTCGCAGGCGGCCGTGCCTGCCACGTCACGGCGCCTCTCGCCGCGCGCAGCGCGCCTGTACACCGAGCTCAAGCAGATAGTGGAAAAAGGAAGGGATTGATGCGGATTCTTATCGATTTGCAGGGCGCCCAGACGGAAAGCCGGTATCGCGGCATCGGGCGCTATTCGCTGTCAATCGCCCAGGCGGTGGCGCGCAATGCGGGACAGCACGAAGTCTGGATCGCGCTCAGCGGCGCTTTCCCGGACACGCTCGACGATCTGCGCGCCGCGTTCGCCGGACTGGTGCCGCCGCAACGCATCCAGGTTTTCGACATGCCGGCGCCGGTGGCCGAGCACGAGCCGCCGAACCGCTGGCGCACGCGTGCCGCCGAGCATATCCGCGAGCACTTCCTGGCCGAGTTGCAGCCGGACGTCGTCCTCGTCACCAGCCTGTTCGAAGGCTATGTCGACGACGCCGTCACACACGTTGCGCCGTCCGCCGACCGGCCCCTCACCGCCGTCATCCTGTATGACCTGATTCCCTACCTGCGGCCGGACGTCTACCTGCCCACGACGCTGCTGCGCCAATACTACGACCGCAAGATCGACTCGCTGTGCCGCGCCGACCTGCTGCTGTCGATCTCCGCCTATTCGCGTACCGAGGCGATCGGCACGCTCGGCCTGGATGCCGGCCAGGTCGTCAATATCTCGACCGCGGTCGATGCGCGTTTCCAGCACATGCATTTCCCGGACGAGCTGACCGGCGCCCTGCGCGAGCGCCTGGGTATCCGGCGCAATATCCTGATGTATGCGCCGGGCGGCTTCGACAGTCGCAAGAACTTCGATGGCCTGATCCAGGCATATGCACAGCTTCCCGAGCGCCACCGCGCCGCCTATCAACTGGTTATCGTCAGCAAGATCAGCCGCGGCGACCATGCCAACCTGATGAAGATGGCGGCGCAGGCCGGCTTGCGCGAAGACGAGCTGGTACTGACCGGGTATGTCTCGGATGACGAACTGGTCATGTTGTACAACATGGCCGCGTTGTTCGTGTTCCCGTCGAAGCACGAAGGCTTCGGCCTGCCGGTCCTCGAAGCCATGGCTTGCGGCGCGCCGGTGATCGGTTCGAATACGACCAGCGTTCCCGAGGTCATCGGCAGTCCCGAGGCGCTGTTCGACCCGGCGTCGCCGGCCGCGATCGCCGCCAAGCTCGACGAATTGATGTCCGACGACGGCGCCCGTGCGCGCCTGCGCGAACACGGCCTGGCCCAGGCCCGCAGCTTCTCGTGGGACCGGAGCGGCATCGCGGCGCTGGCTGCGATGGAAGGTCTCGTGGCCGGGAAGCCATCCGTGTCGTCGCTGACCTGGGAGCAACAGCAGGCGCTGTCCGCGCGGCGCTACCGCGCCATGCTCGAGCGGGTCGCCGCCGAATACCGCAGCGGCCCGCATGCGGACGATGAAGAACTCAAGTTGCTGGCCGAGATCATGGCGCGCAACCTGCAGCTGACCGAACGCGTCGGTCGCAGCCGCACGCTGCCGGACAAGCTCAGCTGGCGCATCGAGGGACCATTCGACAGCAGCTACAGCCTGGCCCTGCTCAACCGCGAAACGGCGCTGGCGCTCGACGCCCTCGGTCACGACGTGGCACTGCACTCGACGGAGGGCCCTGGCGACTTCGCGGCGAACCCGGCCTTCCTCGATGCCAATCCCGAGGTGGCGCGGCTGCATGCGCGCATTGCCGCGCTGAGCCAGGAGATGGCCGATGTCAGCAGCCTCAACCTGTATCCGCCGCGCGTCGAAGACATGCGCGGCCGC
>DAMABW010000317.1:0-5776 GCA_031999925.1 Massilia sp.
GTCCTGCACCGTCGGGAAGCGACCCAGGTGGCCGCGGTGCTGGGCTATTACGCACGCTTCCTGGAGCGCTTCCCGACGGTGCAGGACCTGGCAGCAGCGCCGGTCGAGGATGTGATGGCCTACTGGGCCGGACTCGGTTACTACACCCGCGCACGCAACCTGCACGCCTGCGCACGGCGGGTGGTGAACGAGTATGACGGCGTGTTCCCGAGCGACCCTGCCCTGCTGGCGGACTTGCCGGGAATCGGACGCTCGACCGCGGCGGCGATCACGGCGTTCTCGAACGGCACCCGCGCCGCGATCCTGGACGGGAACGTGAAGCGCGTGTTCGCGCGCGTGTTCGGCGTGGAGCAGTATCCGGGCGAGAAGCGGGTCGAGGAAGCGCTGTGGCGGCGTGCGGATGCGCTGCTGCCGGAGGAAGGAATCGAATCGTACACGCAGGGGCTGATGGACCTGGGCGCGACGCTGTGCACGCGCTCGAAGCCCGACTGCGGGCGCTGTCCACTGCAGGCGCGCTGCGTGGCCTATACCACCGGACGCACGGCCGAGCTGCCGGTGCGCAAACCGAAAAAGATGTCTCCAGAAAAACGGGCGGACCTGCTGGTGGTGGTGCACGACGGCGAGGTGCTGCTCGAGCAGCGGCCCGGCAGCGGGATCTGGGGCGGGCTGTTGTCGCTACCCGAAGTCGAGGGACATGTGGCGCTGGGGGATGTGGCGCCTTCGATGCTGGCGCCTGCGCAGGCCAGCATGACGGGTGCGCTGGCGCGCTTCGGCGAACTGGAGGAAGTGCAGGCGCTGCTGCCGCTGGTGCATGTGTTCACGCACTACAAGCTGCATATCTTCCCGCACAAGGTGACGCCTGTGGCGCGCCCTGCAGCACTGTCGGGGTTCGTATGGTGGAAGCTGGCGGACGTCGAGCAGGCGGCCTTGCCGGCGCCGGTGAAGAAGCTGCTGCTGGAGTTGGGCCGGCCGAGTTTGTTCTGATTCCGTAGGGTGGGTACTTGTACCCACCGCGTACGTGGATCCGCTATTGGCCTACCGGTGGGTACGCGTACCCACCCTACAGCGTATCGAGCGAGAAAATCCGCCGATGCTCGCGGATTGCATACCGGTCCGTCATCCCTGCGATATAGTCCGCAATCTTGCGCGCCTGTTTCTGGGTCTCTCCAGCTGCCACCTGGTAATCCGGCGGCAGCAGCACCGGATCCGTCATGAACGCAACGAACAATTCGCGCACGATGCGGCTCGCCTTTACGCGCATGCGGTTCACCTGGAAGTGCCGGTACAGGTTCGCGTACAGGAAGCGCTTCAGCGCCGTGGTTTCAAGACGCATCTCATCCGAAAAACGAATCAGCGGCGGCCCCTTGCGCACATCCTCGATGTCGCGCGGCGCCGCTTCCTGCAAACGCGCGGCCGAGGTCTCGACCAGGTCGGCCGTCATCGCCGTGATCATCAGGCGGATCGTCTCGTACAGCGCGCGCCGCCCCGGCAGGCCCGGATACTGCGCCTCCACCGCATGGCGGTGGCGCGCGAACAGCTCGACTTCTTCCATCTGCGCCATCGTCAACAGGCCCGAACGCAGGCCGTCGTCGATGTCGTGGTTGTTGTAGGCGATTTCGTCGGCCAGGTTGGTGAGCTGCGCTTCCAGGCTGGGCTGGGTCTTGTCGATGAAGCGCTGGCCGAGTTCGCCCAGCAGGCGCGCGTTGGTCAGCGAGCAGTGCTTCAGGATGCCTTCGCGCGTCTCGAACGTGAGGTTCAGGCCGTCGAAGGCGCCGTAGTGTTCTTCGAGGTGATCGACCACGCGCAGGCTTTGCAGGTTGTGCTCGAAGCCGCCGTAGTCCTTCATGCATTCGTTCAGCACGTCCTGGCCCACGTGGCCGAAAGGCGTGTGGCCGAGGTCGTGCGCCAGCGCCGTGGCTTCGACCAGGTCTTCGTTCAGGCGCAGGCTGCGCGCCAGCGTGCGGCCGATCTGCGCCACCTCGATCGAGTGCGTCAGGCGCGTGCGGAACAAGTCGCCCTCGTGGTTCAGGAAGACCTGGGTCTTGTATTCCAGCCGGCGGAAGGCGGTGGAGTGGATGATGCGGTCGCGGTCGCGCTGGAACTCGCTGCGCGAACCGGGCGCCGGCTCGGCGAACTTGCGTCCGCGCGACTTCGAGGAATGCGCGGCATACGGGGCCAGGTTGCAGTCGAAGTCGATCATCCTGCCCTCCTCAATGCGGCGTGTCTTGCACGATGCAGGCCGCCAGCGTGGCCCGCAACAGTTCCTGCGGCGCGCTCGCGATGCTCGGGCTGCCCAGGGGCTTGAGCAGGATGAACTTGATCGCCCCGCCCTCGTTCTTCTTGTCGACTTCCATCAGCTCGATCCAGCGCTCGGCGCCCAGGTCCGGTGCCACGACCGGCAAACCGGCCGCTTTCACCAGCTTGCGCAGGCGCTCGACGCTGGCGGCGTCGATCAGGCCCAGGCGTTGCGACAAATCGGCCGCCATCACCATGCCGCAGCCGACCGCTTCGCCGTGCAGCCAGGCGCCGTAGCCCAGGCCGGCCTCGATCGCGTGGCCGAAGGTGTGGCCGAAGTTCAGCACCGCGCGCAGGCCGCCTTCGCGTTCGTCCTTGCGCACTACGTCGGCCTTGATTTCGCAGGAGCGCGCGATCGCATGCGCCAGCGCGTCCGGCTCGCGCGCCACCAGGCGTGCGATGTTCGCTTCGATCCAGTCGAAGAATTCGCCATCGAGGATGGCGCCGTGCTTGATCACTTCGGCCAGGCCGGCCGACAGCTCGCGCGCCGGCAGGGTGTCGAGGGTGCTGGTGTCGGCCAGCACCGCGCGCGGCTGGTAGAAGGCGCCGATCATGTTCTTGCCGAGCGGGTGGTTGATGCCGGTCTTGCCGCCGACCGAGGAATCGACCTGGGCCAGCAGGGTCGTCGGGATCTGCACGAAGGGCACGCCGCGCATGTAGCTGGCCGCCGCAAAGCCGGTCAGGTCGCCGATCACGCCGCCGCCCAGGGCGATGAGCGTGGTCTTGCGGTCGCACTTGTTGGCCAGCAGGGCGTCGAACACCGCCATCAGCGAGCCCCACTGCTTGTGTTCCTCGCCGTCGGGGAGGACGATTTCCACCACTTCCTTGCCGGCCGCGCGCAGCGGCGCGGCTACCCGCTCGAGGTACAGCGGCGCCACGGTGGTGTTGGTGACGATGGCCGCCTTGTGGCCGCCGACGTGGCGCACCAGCGCCGCCGGGTCGGCCAGCAGGCCGGGGCCGATCGCGATCGGATACGTGCGCTCGCCGAGCTCCACGTTGAGGGTGAGTTGTGCTGCGTTGTGTTCTGCTGCCTGGTTCATCGATGCCGCCTTCGCGCGCCGGGCGCGCCCGGCTGCGAGCGCGTCCAGCTGTTCTAGGATAGTCTGGACCATCGATTGTACGTTAGGTCGGCCGGTATCGATGACAAGGTCCGCGATCTCGCGGTACAGCGGCTCGCGCTGGGCCAGCAATTGCTCGAGCTTGCGGCGCGGGTCGGCCGTCTGCAGCAGCGGACGGTTCTTGTCGTGGGAAGTGCGTTGCAGGATGCTGCCGATGCCGGCGCGCAGGTAGATGACGGTGCCGCGCTCGGCCAGCAGGGCGCGGCTGGCGGGGTCGAGGACGGCCCCGCCGCCGGTGGCCAGCACGATGCCTTCGTGGCCGGTCAGCTCGCGGATCATCTCGGCTTCGCGGCGGCGGAAACTGGCTTCGCCTTCGATCTCGAAGATCCACGGGATCGAGGCGCCGGTACGCGCCTCGATCGCATGGTCGGAATCGACGAAGCGGCGGCCCAGCCGGCGCGCCAGCAGCCGGCCAATGGTGGTCTTGCCGGACCCCATCAGCCCGACCAGAAAGATGTTGTTACTGTACGCCTCGGGCACGATATTCAGCTCGTCTAAAAAGACAAACGGCCAGGGCTAGCCTGGCCGCCTGTTGTTGCGGTGTCCCGCCGCGGTGTTCCGCTTATGGGCAGCTGAACGTCAGTTTAAACGGAATCGTGGTCACATCGTTACCCGGCGTGGTGACGGTGACATCGAAGGTCGACGTGAGGGGCGCCGTGCAGTCCTTGCCGGCAGGGTTCGAGACCGAGAAGGTATGGCGCGATCCCAGGGCCGTTTCCACGTTGGCCTCGGTGAGTTCCTTCCCGTCCGCGGTACGCGGGAAGATGTTCGGCACCGTCGCCGGCACGACCGCCGCCGCCGTCCCGCCCACCATGTTGGTCACCGAGACGGTGGTTCCAAACGGCAAAGGATTCAGGTTCAGGTCGTTGAACTGCAGCTCGAATACCTTCGGTGCGGCCGAGCCCTGGGTGCCCAGGTCGATCACGCCTGCGCTCAGGTCGACGGGCTTCCGGTCGAGGTACACGCTGCCCACGGTGCTGTCGCCGAAGAACAGGTTAATCCGGCCGAAGATCGTCGTGGCGCCATCGGTGCTGCTGGCGCAGATGGTCGCCAGGCCCGGACGGGCATTGTCCGGGGTCGTGCCCGGGCCGGTATTGCACGGGGTCGCCGGCAAGCCCGGGGTCGGTATGCGCGGTGCCTGCACACGGAAGTCGACGCTGCAGCCGCCGTTGACGGTATTGCAGCCGCCCTTGTCCGACGAGCCGACCGAACCCATGTTGGTCTGGAAGATGACCGGGGTGCCGTCCGGTACCGGGTTGCCGAAGTTGTCGGCAACCAGGACCTGGATGGTGGTGGCGGGCTGGGTCGGGCTGCTGTCGTGCGCCCAGCCTTCGAGGTTGTACTTGGCCGCGCTGAGGGAGAAGGCGCGCTGCACCGGCAGGCCGGTGGTTACGACGATCGAATCCGACGTGGTCGAGATGTTCGCCCCGCTGGTACCGCCCGTGTTCGGCAGCGTGGCGATGACGCGGAAGGTGGTCGGCACCGTGCCGGAATTGACCGTGGTGCTGACTTCGCCGTTCGCATCGGTCGTCGCCGACGCCTGGTTCAGCCTGACCAGCGCGGGCACCGACACGGAAAAGTTGACGGCCTGGCCGGCAAGCGGCCGGTTGTAGACATCCAGCACCTTGAACTTCAGGGTGGCCGTTTCGGTCCGGTTGATGCCGCCCTGGCCTTGCATCACGATCGATTTCTCGCTCGGATCGGCCGAAATGAACTGCACCGTGGCCGGCGCTGCCGCGGGGGTCGTCGGGCTGGTGCTGCCGCCGGTGCCGGTGTCGGTGCCGGTGCCGGGCGTGACGCCGGTGCCCGGCGTGCCCGTGCCGCTGCCGGCGCCGGGTGCGGCTACCCCGCCGGGATTGCCGCCACCACCGCCGCAGGCGCTCAGGACCGCCGCGGTGATCAGGCCGAGGGCCGCCAGGCGCAGGGGCGAGGCAGGCGAAGAAGTTTTGGAAGTGTGCTGCATCGTCGTTCGGTTTTTCTCTGTTGTTGGTTATTCGTCGTCGGTCATGCAGCCGGCATACGGCCCGGCCCTTGAAACAGCACAGCGACGCGTTTTGACGGCGTCGCTGTGCAAACATCAAACTGGTGCAGGCAGTGCCTGCCGCGTTTCCCCGGTCAGCGCGACACCGCCGCGCGGTCTGCCACGATCTTCGGCGTGATAAAGACCAGCAGTTCGGTCTTCGAGCTTTCGCGGCCCTGGGTCTTGAACAGGTAGCCCAGCACCGGCACGTCGCCCAGCAGCGGCACCTTGCTTTCGTTGCTGCGCTCGGTTTGCTGGTAGATCCCGCCCAGCACCACCGTGCCGCCGTTCTCGACCATCACCTTGGTCTTCACGTGCTGGGTGTTGATGGCGAAGCCGGCGC
>DAMABW010000318.1:0-5761 GCA_031999925.1 Massilia sp.
GTGCGGTTGTGGGTGATTGCCTGGAACAGGACGGTTGACACCGCGATGGCAAACGCCACCAGCAACATGACCGCGAGCTTGGTGCCGCGAAACGGCAGCACGAAGGCCGAGTTGCCGTTGGCACCGACCAGCATGTAGGCGGCGACGGCAACCGTGGTCAGCACGGCCAGGATGGCGATGCGCATGCGCAGCGGGATATCAAGCTGCACGACGCCCCCGCAATAGCAAGATCAGGAAGAGCACGCTGCCGACGATGCCGACCACGGTGCCGATCGGGATCTCGTAGGGGAAGTCGACGACCCGGCCGATGATGTCGCAGGCCAGCACAAAGACACCGCCCAGCAAGGCGACCCAAGGCACCGAGCGCCGCATGTTGTCCCCGAACAGCAGGCCGACGACGTTCGGCACGATCAGGCCCAGGAAAGGAATGCTGCCTGCGGTTACCACGACCACCGAGGCGATGGCCGACACGATCAAGAGGCCCGCCAGGGTCAGGCGCCGGTAGTTCAGGCCGAGGTTGGTGGTGAACTGCTGGCCCATGCCCGCCACCGTGAAGCGGTCCGCGGCAATGTAGGCGGCGCCGGCGAGGCCGAAGCCGATCCATAGCAACTCGTAGCGCCCGCGCAGTACGCCGGAAAAGTCGCCGACGGTCCAGGCGTGCAGCGTTTGCAGCATGTCGTAGCGGAAGGCAAAGAAGGTGGTGACGGCCTGCACCACGCCGCCCAGGATCAGGCCGACGAGCGGTACCAGGTACGGCGAGCGCAAAGGAATACGGCGCAGCAGCCCGAGGAAGGCAAGCGTGCCGGTCATGGCAAAGGCGGTGGCGACCAGCATCTTGCCGAGCACCGGCGTGTCCGGCGCCAGCAGCATGACAACCAGGATGCCGAGCGTCGCCGATTCGATCGTGCCCGCCGTTGACGGCTCGACGAAGCGGTTGCGCACCAGCATCTGCATGATCAGGCCAGCGACCGCCAGCGCCATCCCGGCCAGCAGCAGGGCAACGGTGCGTGGCACACGGCTGACGGCGAACAGTTGCCAGGCTTGCGTGTCGGTGCCGGCCAGCAGGCCGGCGAACGTGAAGTCGCCGGCGCCGATGCCGATGCTCGCCACGGCGAGAACGGCGCCCAGCGCCAGCAGGGGCGCCAGCCAGCCATGCGACACCGTGCGCCGCGCCGGCGCTGCCGCGGCATCGCTTGCCACGGCCGCCGGTTCAGCGTGGCGGCTCATCGCTTGGCGTCGAGCGCTTGCGTCAGTTGGTCGATGTTCTGTTGGATGGCGTTCAAGCCTGCGCCGGCGTTCGCCACGGTGGCGGAGCAGGCGGCGCAGTGCGGCATGCAGGCACATTACCTGCCGGTCGTGCCGGGACGAATTACCCCGGCCGACGTCGAAGCATTCGCCGCACTGTTCGCGGATGCCCCCAAGCCGGTAGTGGCCTATTGCCGGACTGGCCTGCGCGCCGAGATCTTGTGGGAGCTGTCAGCCGGCCTTCGGAAAGGGGCGCCGGGAGGCGGGACGCACGAGTCCTGACCTGGCCGATAGACCTGGGTGGCGTCAGCACTTCCAAACTGAAGGCGGAAAAAAGCCAGCTTCACAGCTGGCTTTGACATTGGTTCGCCAGATCCGCGCGTGTCTGTCCCATATTCTGCCCTCACTCGCAGTGCTTGCCCATCATCTCCATGTGCCGCTGGCGCATCTCGGGCGGCATCGACGCCATCTCCCTGTCCATCATGGCCTGCCGCGCCCGCTCGTCCGGGGCGTTGCGCATGCCGCGATAGCGAGCGCACATCGCTTCCTTGTCGGACGGTGCCATGCTGCCGGTACTGCCCGCGCGGCTGGCGCCCATCATGTCTTCCCGTCCTGGATGCACGCCAGACGCGGGCGGCGCCATCGCATTGACGGATCGTCCCGGGTGGTGCCGGGGGTGGTCCTGGTCGCCTCGCATGGGGGCGCAGGCCGACAGGGCGGCACCCGCAACGAGGGCCGCAAGGACGTGCATTAGCCTGATCATTCTGCGCTGCATAGTCGCGCTCCCGAACGGTTGTCGAAGGACTCTGATGCGTGACCTGACTATTGGCTATTGTGCGGTTCGTGTCAAGCGACCGGGGGGGAAGCGGGCGCCACCGAAGCGGCCTGATTCTTCCGCGAGTTGCGATCCATACTGCTGATTTTTGTCCCCCGTGACCAAAAAAATGATTACTGATGCGACGAAAGTGGCATCCGGTCGGCGAAGCGCCGCAATACGCGATCGATTTCTCTGCATCAGAAGGATCAGAGGATGGCGGTTTGTGCGTCCGTTGCAGCAGGGCGTCGACCGTGTGATCATATCGGCGCCGGCTCCGGTTCGACGAGGTGCCGCCGAGGACGATGTCTCGGGCGGTTCTGGATGGCGAGCACATCGATGAGCGAAGGAACAAGGATCGCGATTGCCGGAGGCCTGCATGTCGGAACTGTTCGGACTCGATGCCTTCTCGCCAGGGCAAATTGCCGAACGGGTGGAGACAGTCGGCGTGACCAAGGCGCGCCTACCGCTCTTGCCGATGTTCATATTGAGCGTCCTGGGGGGCGCGTTCATCGGACTGGGCGCCCTGTACTTTGTCATCGTCCGATCCGATCCGGCCCTCAGCTTCGCTGTCAAGCAAGTGCTTGGCGGGATGGCTTTCGCATTGGGTTTGATCCTGGTGATCGTTGCCGGCGCCGAGCTCTTCACGGGAAACAACCTGCTGGTGATGGCGTGGGCCGACAGGAAAATATCGACCTTCGAACTCCTGCGAAGCTGGAGCATCGTTTGTGCCGGGAATTTTGTCGGCGCAGCCGGATTGGCACTGCTGGTCTTCTTGTCGCGTCATCCGGAAACGAACGGCAACGCGATAGGCCGCGAATACCTGATCATTGCAAGCGCCAAGCTGGCCATGCCTTTCTGGACGGCCTTCTTCAAGGGAGTGCTGTGTAATGCTCTGGTCTGCCTTGCGGTCTGGATGGCGCTCGCCGGGCGCACCGTCGTCGATAAAGTCGTCGCCATCGTGATTCCGGTATCGGCATTCGTCGCAGCCGGTTTCGAGCATAGCGTCGCCAATATGTACCTGATCCCGATGGCCATGCTGCTGCAGGGCTTTGGTGCAATCGGTTCAAACCCTGCCATTAACCTGGCCGGCTTGTTCGATAATCTGTTGCCCGTCTTGCTGGGAAATATTATCGGTGGGAGTGTGCTGGTCGGCCTCGTCTATCATCTCATCTATCACCGCGCTCCTGACGGGAATTCCGACGCCGGGTGACGCGGGCCAGCATGCTGTCTTTTTGCGGCCGTCACTCCAGGCCGCCGTCGCGTTCCACTCCGGGCACGAGCAGGGTCCCGCCGGCTGCTTTATCCCGCCCGCGCGGGCGGCGCAGCCGTCCGCGCCAGCACCGTGCGGTTGCGCCCGCTCTCCTTGGCCTGGTAAAGCGCCGCGTCAGCGGCGCGCAGCAGCTCTTCCCAGCCGCTTTGCTCCGGGCTCAGCACGGCGACGCCGGCGCTCACCGTGAAGCGCAGCGTGTCCGTCCCCACCGGCAGGCGCAGCGCGGCGACGGCGGCGCGCATGCGCTCGGCGCAGGCCATGGCCTCGCCTGCGCCCGTCTCCGGCATTACACAGACGAATTCCTCGCCCCCGAGGCGGCCGATGTAGTCGCTCGCGCGCAGGTTCTCTTTGCATGCCCTCACCATGGCGCACAGGGCACGGTCCCCGGCCGCATGGCCCCAGGTGTCGTTGACCCGCTTGAAATGGTCGATGTCGAGCATCGCCAGCGCCAGGGAACGGCCGTGGCGTCGCGCCAGCGCCAGGTCGTGCAGCGCCAGTTCCGTCACGTAGCGGCGCGACAGCGCGCCGCTGAGGCTGTCGTGGCGGACCGCGTCCAGCACCGCCTGCTCGGCCAGGAAGGCACGGCGCCGCAGTTGCAAGGTGGCCAATGCCACGCACAGGGCCAGCGGCCAGGACAACGAGTACAGGAGCAGCACGTGCAGGCCCGGGCCCGGGGCCAGGTTCAGTATGGCCAGCAGCGCCAGCAGGAGCGAGGGTGGCAGGGTGGCCAGCATGAAGCGGCGCGGGCGCGGCTCGACCAGGGCGAGCAGGAACAGGGCCCCGGTCAAGCCCGGCAGGGCCAGCACCAAGCCCTCGGGCAGCATGGCCGCGCACACCACCATTGCCCCCGCGTGCGTCGCATACAGCCAGGCACAGCGGGGTCCCGGGCCCCAGCGCAGGCGTCCGGCCGCCCAGGCGGGGGCGCCGAGCAGCACCAGAGCCACCCGAATGCGCACCGTGGAGGCTGCACGCGCGGTGTCGATCCAGGCGTCCCAGGCGCCGAACAGGACCACGAAGAGCCCGAATGCAGGGCCCAGCACCAGCAACAGCCGGGCGATGCCGGCATCGAGCTGGGTGTCGAACGCGGCTTCGAGTTCGCCCGGCAGCGGGTGGAACAGGTTTCGCAGCCCGGCCAGGGCCGCGGCCGGTACGGATGGGGAGCGAGTGTGCATGGCGAGGCGATGCGCGCCGGCTGAGCCTGTTCAGGGCGGCGCCGGCGCCGGCGGGCGCACCGGCGTGGCCAGCGGAAGCGCGCCGGGTTGGCCCAGCAGCGCGGCGAGCGCGGCCACCACCTGCCGTCCCAGCACCAGGTCGCCGCGCTCGACCTGCGAAGCGGTCCGATGCAGCGCGCGCAGGATGACGGCGTGATCGGCGCGGCGCGGACGCAGGCAGGCATCGCCGAGCCGCTCGAGCAGCACCTCTTCGTGGCGAAACCCGGTTTCGACCGCGGCCACGGCAGCAGGGAAGCGCCGGACGAAATCGGCGTC
Source organism: Massilia sp. (assembly GCA_031999925.1). GTDB lineage: Bacteria > Pseudomonadota > Gammaproteobacteria > Burkholderiales > Burkholderiaceae_D > Telluria. Next base: position 4,820 of record DAMABW010000318.1, read on the forward strand.
GGTGGCGGCGCACAGCGTGCCGATGCGGCCCAGTAGCAGCCTGCGGCGATGGCGTAGCGCCGCGCACGCCGCCCAGCGCGGCACATTGATATGACGGAGCTTCATCGCTTGTCTCGGGACGCTTCGATTAAAGGAAACAGTGTCGGGCGGATGGTGCCGTTTATCGTTTGATGCAGATCAAAAATTCACGAGACCGCGTGCTGGCTGGGAGAATGCGCCGGCGCTCCCGTGCGGCGCCGGGACCCGGCCGGCGCAAAACCGTCCGTGCTAGTATCGCCGCTATGCCTGCGCGGCCCTGCGCCCAACGATCGGGAGCCTTCACCATGTTCATCGAAAAGATCCTTGTTGCCACCGACGGTTCCGACCTGGCCGTGCGCGCGGCCCAGGTCGCCGCGCTGCTTGCCGGTACCGGCGGGCGGCGCATCGTCGCCTTCTCCGTCGCGCAGCCGCGCTTTTCGCTCCCGGCCGATGCGATCGGAAGCTTCGACGCCGGCGCCGAAGTGCGCCGCGCGCTCGATGCCGCGCGTGCCCATGCCGGTACGGTGGCCCGGATCGCGCAGGATGCCGGCCTCGCATGCGACACCCGCACCAGGATCTCGACCACACCCGGCCTCGAGATCGTGCGCGCTGCCCGGGAGCAGGGCTGCGACCTGATCGTCATGGGTGCGCACGGCCCCGCCGACGCCAACCCGCTGTTCACTGGCAGCGTGGCCCAGCACGTCCTGGCATGGTCGACCATTCCAGTGCTCGTCCTGCGGGATCCTGGAGAAGCGGTCAAGCCCGAGTACAGCGACGGTTCCTAAAAAGGCCCGGCCCGGTGACGCCGCATGCTCCTTCCGGCGCAGCGATCACCGCAAGGCGTGTGCGCGCCTGCTCCTCCTTTTTCAATGTATTTGACGCAGATCAAATAGTGATGCCTTGAGCAGACAGGAGTCACGTAAG
>DAMABW010000319.1:0-3531 GCA_031999925.1 Massilia sp.
CTGCATCTCGGACGGCGAGACCACCTTCATCGGCGGCGTGATGGAACACATCGAGCAGGCCGGCGTGCACTCGGGCGACTCGGCCTGCTCGCTGCCGCCGTACTCGCTGAGTGCGGAGACCATCGATGAGCTGAAGCGCCAGACCGCGCTGATGGCCAAGGGCCTGAACGTGGTCGGCCTGATGAACGTGCAGTTCGCGATCCAGCAGTCGGAAGTCGACGGCAAGCTTGTGGATACGGTGTTCGTGCTGGAAGTGAACCCGCGCGCCTCGCGTACCGTCCCATTCGTGTCGAAAGCCACGGGCATCCAGTTGGCGAAAGTCGCGGCGCGCTGCATGGTCGGCCAGAAGCTGGCGGAGCAGGGCATCACGAAGGAAGTGACGCCGCCGTTCTACAGCGTCAAGGAAGCCGTGTTCCCGTTCGTGAAATTCCCGGGCGTCGACACCATCCTGGGACCGGAAATGAAATCGACCGGCGAAGTGATGGGCGTGGGCGAGACCTTCGGCGAAGCCTTCGTGAAGTCGCAGCTTGGCGCAGGCATCAAGCTGCCGGAGTCGGGCAAGGTCTTCCTGTCGGTGAAGGGTTCGGACAAGCCGCGCGCCGTGAAGGTGGCGCGCGACCTGGTGTCGCTCGGCTTCTCGCTGGTGGCCACGAAAGGCACCGCTGCCGTGATCGCGGCGGCGGGCCTGCCGGTGACGGCGGTGAACAAGGTGATCGAAGGCCGTCCGCACGTGGTCGACATGATCAAGAACCACGAGATCGAGATGGTCATCAACACGGTCGAGGAAAAGCGCAGCGCGATCTCCGACTCGCGCACCATCCGCACCTCGGCGCTGGCGGCGCGCGCGGTGACCTACACCACGATCGCCGGCGCGGAAGCGGCGATCCAGGGCATGCGTCACCTGAGCGAACTGAAGGTCTACGATTTACAAGGCCTGCATAACACCTTAAACTAGTAGTCAAGTAGTACCCGTCAAACCACAGAGTTCGCGCGGCTTGCGTCGCGCGCCTCTGTGGTTTTCACTTGTACGTCCCCGAACATCAGCAGAAGCGACAGAGACACATATGAACACTACCGTACCGCTCACCAAATACGGCGCCGAACTTCTGAAGGAAGAACTGCATCAGCTCAAGACCAAGGAGCGCCGCATCGTCATCGACGCGATCGCCGAAGCGCGCTCGCACGGCGACCTGTCGGAAAACGCGGAGTACGACGCCGCCAAGGAACGCCAGGCTTTCGTCGAAGGCCGCATCGCCGAACTCGAAGGCAAGCTGAGTGCCGCCCAGATCATCGACCCGGCCACGCTGGACGCCGAAGGCCGCGTGGTCTTCGCTTCCACCGTCGACCTGGAAGACCTGGAAAACGGCCAGAAGGTGAGCTACCAGATCGTCGGCATCGACGAAGCCGATATCAAGCTGAATAAGGTGTCGGTCACCTCGCCGATCGCGCGCGCCCTGATCGGCAAGTTCGCCGGCGACGTGGTCGAAGTGCAGGCGCCGTCCGGCCCGCGCGAATACGAAATCCTGGAAGTGCGTTACGTCTGATGACGGCACTGTCTGCGCGCGCTGCGTCCCGCGTCTCTGGCGCACGCTTGCTGGTCGCGGCCCTGTGGGCCGGCGCGCTGTGGGTGCTGGGCTACGTGGCGGCGCCGGCGGTGTTCTCGACGGCGTCGGGGACGATGGCGGGCGATATCGTGGGTTCGTTCCTGCACCGGCTGGCCTGGATCAGTTTCGTTTGCACGACGCTGATGCTGGTGCTGGTGCGTTCTTCGGGCGACCTGGATGCGGCGCGCAAGCGTTTCCTGAACCTGCTGGTGCTGGCGATGCTCGCTTGTGCACTGGTGATGTACGTCGGCCTGCAGCCCGCGATGGCGGCGATGCGCGAGGCGGCGGGGCCGGCCGGCATCCGCGTTTCGCCCGAGTGGACGAAATTCGCGGTCATGCACGGCGTGTCGCAGCTGTTTCACCTGATCGAGAGCGTGCTGGCGGCGGTGCTGCTGTTGAAGAGCCGCTGACCTGCTCACCGCCACCGACGAAAAAAAACCGGGGAACGCCCCGGTTTCTTTTTTTACTTGTTCAGCGAGGTTTTCTTGCTGCTGGTCTGGCGCGGTTTGGCGCGCTTGATGTTGCCGCCGGCGGTCACGCGCTCGTTGCCCTTGAGCATAACCTTGGTCACGCTCGGCTTCTTGGTGCCGCTGGCGCTGGCCTTGACGATGGTGACTTCGCGCATGCCCTTGCCGGCCTTGGCGCTGCGTTCCTTGACCGCTTCTTTTTTCGGACGGTAGAGCACCAGCAGCTTGCCGATGTGCTGGACCTGGGCGGCGTCGAGTTCTTCGCTGATCTGTTCGTACATGGCAACGCGGGCTTCGCGATCGTCGCCGAAGACGCGAACCTTGATCAGGCCGTGGGCGTCGAGACTGGCGGCGATTTCCTTCATGACGGACTCGGTCAGGCCGGCTTCGCCGATCATGACAACTGGGTTGAGCCCGTGGGCTTCCGCACGCAGCGCGCTGCGCTCGGCCGGAGTGAGTTTAAGCATAATAATTTTTGGATGTACCTATAAAAGCAGTATTCTACGCGAATGGCCAAGAACAAATTAAACAAAAACTGGTTGCACGACCATATTAACGACCCTTACGTCAAGCTGGCACAGAAAGAAGGCTACCGTGCACGCGCCGCTTTCAAGCTGAAAGAAATCGACGAAAGCGAAAAACTCATCAAGTCCGGCCAGGTCATTGTCGACCTCGGCTGCACCCCTGGCAGCTGGGCGCAATATACCCGGCGTAAGCTGGCGGGGAAGGAAGGCGGCGGCATCAACGGCACCATCATCGGCCTCGATATCCTGCCGATGGAGCCCATTGCCGACGTTCATTACATCCAGGGCGACTTCCGCGAAGATGTTGTATTAGACCAACTCGCGGACGTGCTGGAAGGCCGCAAGACCGACCTGGTGCTGTCGGATATGGCGCCGAACCTGTCGGGGATTCCGACGGCCGACGCTGCGCGGATGGAACACTTGATCGATCTCGCGATTGAGTTTTCTCAAATGCATCTGAAGCCCGGCGGCGCATTGTTGGTGAAGTGCTTCAAGGACATGGGCTTTACCCAGATCGTCGAGAAGTTCCGTACCGAGTTCAAGACCGTCAAGCAGATCAAGCCGAAGGCAAGTCGCGACAAGTCTTCGGAAATCTTCCTGCTCGGACGCGGTCTGAAGAATCCAGTGGAATATAAATCCGCGGCGAACGACGATCCAGCCCTTGATATTTGAGATCGCAGCCACACATGCACGCCGTGATGCTCCGTTCGGCAGGCCCAATCGGCGAGTCGTGCCGCACGGAACTGAAAAAAGTGGCAATATGGCATGATGGGGCCGAACGCATGGCGTGGCCTCGTAGCACAGCATGTCTATTGCGAGTAAAATCGGCAATCTCACTGGTAATGGTGCGGATCGCATCGGAGGAGTTTTCGTGAATAATATGTTTTCCAAATCCGCCATCTGGGTGGTCGTCGCACTGCTGTTGTTCATGCTGTT
>DAMABW010000319.1:3541-5738 GCA_031999925.1 Massilia sp.
AGCCCGGCCGGTGGCAGCAAGACCATCGCTTATTCCGAGCTGCTCGACGATGTGAAGGAACGCCGCATCAAGGACGTCGTGATCGAAGGCCTGAACATCACGGCCACCCGCACCGACGACACCAAGGTGCGCGCCACCTCGACCGTGCTCGACCGCGGCCTGATCGGCGACCTGCGCAACAACGGCATCCGCTTCGACGTCAAGCCGCCGGAAGAGCCATCGTTCCTGCAGCAAGTCTTCATCTCCTGGTTCCCGATGATCCTCCTGATCGGCGTCTGGGTCTTCTTCATGCGCCAGATGCAGGGTGGCGGCAAGGGCGGGGCTTTCTCGTTCGGCAAGTCGAAAGCGCGCATGCTCGATGAAACGAACAACAGCGTCACCTTCGCCGACGTCGCCGGTTGCGACGAAGCGAAAGAAGAAGTCAGCGAAATCGTCGACTTCCTGAAAGACCCGACCAAGTTCCAGAAACTGGGCGGTCGCATTCCGCGCGGCGTGCTGATGGTCGGTCCTCCGGGTACCGGCAAGACCCTGCTGGCGCGCGCCATCGCCGGCGAAGCGAAAGTGCCGTTCTTCTCGATCTCGGGTTCCGACTTCGTCGAGATGTTCGTCGGCGTGGGTGCGTCCCGCGTGCGCGACATGTTCGAGAACGCCAAGAAGCATTCGCCTTGCATCATCTTCATCGACGAGATCGACGCGGTCGGCCGTCACCGTGGCGCCGGCATGGGCGGCGGTAACGACGAGCGCGAACAGACCCTGAACCAGTTGCTGGTCGAAATGGACGGCTTCGAGGCCACCTCGGGCGTCATCGTGATCGCCGCCACCAACCGCGCCGACGTGCTCGACAAGGCCCTGCTGCGTCCGGGTCGTTTCGACCGCCAAGTGATGGTGGGCCTGCCGGACATTCGCGGCCGCGAGCAGATCCTGAACGTGCACATGCGCAAGGTGCCGATCGGCGCCGACGTGAAAGCCGACATCCTGGCGCGCGGCACCCCGGGCTTCTCGGGCGCCGACCTGGCCAACCTGGTGAACGAGGCCGCGCTGTTCGCCGCGCGCCGCAACAAGCGCCTGGTCGAGATGCTCGACTTCGAAGATGCCAAGGACAAGATCTACATGGGTCCGGAGCGCAAGTCGATGGTCATGCGCGAAGAAGAACGCCGCAACACGGCGTACCACGAGTCGGGCCACGCAGTCATCGCCAAGTTGCTGCCGAAGGCCGACCCGGTGCACAAGGTCACGATCATGCCGCGCGGCTATGCCCTCGGCCTGACCTGGCAGCTGCCTGAGCACGATGCGCTGTCCGGCTACAAGGACAAGATGCTGGAAGAAATCTCCATCCTGTTCGGCGGCCGTATCGCGGAAGAGATCTTTGTCGGCCAGATGTCGACCGGCGCCTCGAACGACTTCTCGCGTGCGACCAAGCTGGCGCGCTCGATGGTGACCCGTTTCGGCATGTCGGAAAGCATGGGCGTGATGGTTTACGAAGACAGCGAGAATGAAGGCTTCTTCGGTGGCGCCACGAAGACGATTTCGGAAGCGACCCAGCAAAAGGTCGACGCCGAGATCCGCGCCATCCTCGACACCCAGTATGCGCTGGCGCGCCGCCTGCTGGAAGAGAACCGCGACAAGGTCGAAATGATGACCAAGGCGCTGCTCGACTGGGAAACCATCGACGCCGAGCAGATCAACGACATCATGGCCGGCCGCGAGCCGCATCCGCCGAAGTCGAGCATCCTGACCAAGCGTACGCCTCCTGGCGACAGCGGTTCGGGCGGCGTCGCCACCAATGCACCGGCACCGGCCTGATCGCTCCGTACGTTGAGCATCTGACACCACGCCAAGAAAAAGGCATCCCCTGGATGCCTTTTTCTTGTTAACACTCTGTATTTTTTTGTTATGCGCCAATTCCTGCAGTGCGGCCGCTTCCGTTTCGAGTTGGGGCGGCGTCCCCTCGTCATGGGCGTCCTGAACGTCACCCCCGATTCCTTTTCCGACGGCGGCCACTATCGCTCCCTCGAGTTCGCAGTCTCGCGCGCCGAGGAGATGGTGGCCAGCGGCGTCGACCTGATCGACATCGGCGGCGAATCCACCCGGCCCGGCTCGCCCAGCGTACCGGTCGCCGAAGAACTGGCGCGCGTCATGCCGGCCCTGTACGCATTGCAGGAAGCCGGCAAGACCTTGTCGGTCGATACCTGCAAGC
>DAMABW010000320.1:0-5729 GCA_031999925.1 Massilia sp.
CCAGGTAGGCTTGCTGCGCTTCCGCGATCATGGCCTCGGCCTGGGCGATGTCGGTCCAGGCGCCGCTCGACCAGTAGCGCACCACCTCGGCGTCGGCGAACACGCGCAGCAGGTCCGGGGCGTCGCTGCCGTCAAACGGGCGCAGGACCAGGCGGGCGGTACGCAGGATGGGTGGCATAGGGGTCTCCGAAGCTAAATGGTTTGCGCTAGATCAAACACCTTGGCATTCTGTTACGAACACATAGTCAAGTGCACTAGCATTGTCCAGTTACCGCTGCTGACTTCGCATATATCCGATTTCATATGACGAGTTCACAGACTGCGTTTATATTAACGGATCGGTTGACTCTTTTGCATGTTTGCAACGCGGCATGCATGGCGTTGCCAGGTCTGGCGCCGCCGGCTTTACTTTCCGGGCGCGGTCGCGCACATTGCTATGACGCCTCATCGTTTTGCATCATTGTTTTGACTGACGGTCCGCCATAGGGCTGCAAACAAGGGAGAGCCTGATGAACGAAGCCAGACCCGAATCGATGTCCGCATTCTGGATGCCATTCACGAACAACCGCGATTTCAAGTCCGACCCGCGCCTGCTGGTGTCGGCCGAAGGCATGTACTACAAGGACGTCGACGGCAACCAGATCCTCGACGGGACCGCCGGCCTCTGGTGCGTCCCTTGCGGCCATGCCCAGCCGAGGATCGTGAGTGCGGTGCGCGAGATGATCGGCCAGCTCGATTTCGCGCCCACCTTCCAGATGGGCCACCCGGCCGCCTTCGACCTGGCCGAGAAGCTGATGGACTACACCGGCCACAAGTTCGGCCACGTCTTCTATACCAATTCCGGTTCCGAGGCGGTCGATACCGCCCTGAAGATCGCGCTGGCCTACCACAAGGCGCGCGGCGAGGGCGGGCGTACCCGGCTGATCGGGCGCGAGCGCGGCTACCACGGCGTCGGCTTCGGCGGCCTGTCGGTGGGTGGCATCGGCCCGAACCGCAAGGCCTTCGGCCCGCTGCTGCCGGGCGTCGACCACCTGCCGCACACGCACAACCTGCTGAAGAACGCCTTTTCGCGCGGCGAGCCGGACTTCGGCGCCGAGCTGGCCGACGAACTCGAACGCCTGGTCACCCTGCACGACGCGTCCACCATTGCCGCCGTCATCATCGAGCCGGTCTCGGGTTCGACCGGGGTGCTGGTGCCGCCCAAGGGCTACCTGAAGAAGCTGCGCCAGATCTGCGACAAGCACGGCATCCTGCTGATCTTCGACGAAGTGATCACCGGCTTCGGACGCCTGACCACGCCCTTCGCCGCCGACTACTTCGACGTCGAGCCGGACATGATGACCACGGCCAAAGGGCTGACGAATGGTGTAATCCCTATGGGCGCCGTGTTCAGCAAGAAGCACATCCACGATGCCTTCATGGATGCGCCGGCAGGCATCGAACTGTTCCACGGCTATACGTATTCGGGTCACCCGGTCGCCTGCGCCGCTTCGTTGGCCACGCTCGAGGTCTTCAAGGAGCAGCAGATCCTCGAACACGCACGGGGCATCCAGCCTTACTGGGAAGACGCGGTGCATTCGCTCAAGGGCCTGCCACACGTGATCGATCTGCGCACCATCGGCCTGATCGCCGGCATCGAGCTCGAACCGATCCCGGGCAAGCCCGGCGCGCGCGCCTTCCAGGCGCTCAAGAAGGCCTTTGCCGACGGCATCCTGATCCGCACGACGGGCGATATCATTGCGCTGTCGCCGCCCCTCATCCTCGAGAAACAGCACATCGACGACCTGTTCGGCAAGCTGGCCAACGTACTGAAAAACCTGGACTAGAAGAGACAAACCATGAATCACCTTGATCGTACTGTCAACGTCATCGGCCACTTCATCGGCGGCCACGTGGTCGACAGCGCCGGCGAGCGCTATGCCGACGTGTTCAACCCGGCGCTGGGCGAACCCTGCGCACGCGTGACCCTGGGCGGCGTGGACGAAGTCAATGCCGCCGTGTTCGCGGCCTCCGCCGCCTTCCCGGCCTGGTCGGCCACGCCGCCGCTGGCGCGTTCGCGCATCCTGTTCAAGTACCTGCAACTGTGCCAGCAGCACACCGACGAATTCGCGGCCATGATCACGCGCGAGCACGGCAAGACCTTCAGCGACGCCCAGGGCGAAGTCGCGCGCGGCATCGAAGTGGTGGAGTTCGCCTGCGGCATCCCGCAACTGCTGAAGGGCGAATTCACCGACCAGATCGCGCGCGGCATCGACGCCTGGTCGATGCGCCAGCCGCTCGGCGTGGTGGCCGGTATCACGCCCTTCAACTTCCCGGTGATGGTGCCGATGTGGATGTTCCCGGTGGCGCTCGCCTGCGGGAATACCTTCGTGCTGAAGCCTTCGGAACGCGATCCGTCGCCATCGCTGCTGCACGCGCGTCTGCTGAAGGAAGCCGGGCTGCCGGACGGTGTGTTCAACGTGGTGCAGGGAGATAAAACGGCGGTCGATGCGCTGCTCGACAACGCGGAAGTGCAGGCGATCAGCTTTGTCGGTTCGACGCCGATTGCCGAATACATCTACGCACGCGGCAGCGCCAACGGCAAGCGGGTACAGGCCCTGGGCGGCGCCAAGAACCACATGGTGGTCATGCCGGACGCCGACATGGACATGGCGGTCGACGCCCTGGTCGGCGCGGCCTACGGTTCGGCCGGCGAGCGCTGCATGGCGATCTCGGTGGCGGTGGCCATCGGCGATGCCGGCGACAAGCTGGTGGCGGCGCTGGCCGAGCGCACGTCGAACCTGAAGATCGGCGAGGGCATGAGTGCGGGCATGGAGATGGGGCCGGTGGTCACGCAAGCGGCGCGCCAGCGCATCGAACGCCTGATCGGCGAGGGCGTGGAGCAGGGCGCGACGCTGGTGGTCGATGGTCGCGGGCACAAGGTCGAAGGCTTCGAAAACGGCTTCTTCGTGGGCGGTACGTTGTTCGATCACGTCAAGCCTGAGATGAGCATCTATAAGGAAGAGATTTTCGGCCCGGTGCTGTGTGTGGTGCGCCTGCCGGACGTGGGCAGCGCGGTGGAGCTGATCAACGCCAATGAGTACGGCAACGGCGTGGCCGTGTTCACTCGGGATGGCGGTGTGGCGCGCGAATTCGTGCGCCAGATCCAGGTGGGCATGGTCGGCGTGAACGTACCGCTGCCGGTGCCGATGGCCTTCAACAGCTTCGGCGGCTGGAAGCGCAGCATGTTCGGCGACCACCACGCGTACGGGCCGGAAGGCGTGCGCTTCTATACGCGGCACAAGGCGGTGATGCAGCGCTGGCCGAATACGGCGAGTGCCGGCGTCGAGTTCGCGTTCCCGCAGATGAAATAACCGACGTTACCGAAGCATTTAACCGCGCAAGTCGTAGGGTGGGCCGGGCCACGAATGGCACTTGTGCCCACGCGGTACCACGCTTGATGGTCGATATAGGCGATCTCGCCAACATTGTCGTGTAATTCCGTAGGGTGGACACCTGTGTCCACGCGGTACCACGTTCGATGGTTGATATACCCGAGCTCGCCATGATCGTCGTGCAGACAATCGTTCCGGGATCAACCGTGCGGCATGCATGAGTACGACCGCGTGGGCACAGGTGCCCACCCTACGAAAATCAGCACCGTAGCAGCAGTTCGAACACCAGCATTTCACCTTACAACAAGAAGGGATGCACATGATCGAGACTCTCCAGCACCTGCCGCCGGCAGCCGATTCGCACACGGCACTGGCCGCCCAGTTCACCGACCTGGCGCCCCCACTCACCGCACGCCAGGCCGCTATCGAAGCCGCGCGCTGCCTGTACTGCTACGACGCCCCCTGCACCCGGGCCTGCCCGACCGGCATCGACGTCGCCAGCTTCATCCGCAACATCCACGACCAGAACGTCACCGGTGCCGCCGTCGGCATCCTGAAGCAGAACATCTTCGGCGGCAGCTGCGCCCGCGTCTGTCCCACCGAAATCCTGTGCGAAGACGCCTGCGTGCGCAACCACTACGCCGAACGCGAGCCGGTAAAGATCGGCCTGCTGCAGCGCCACGCCATCGACAACGCCGGCTTCACCGCCCACCCCTTCGCCCGCGCCCCCAGCACCGGCAAGACGGTCGCCGTGGTCGGCGCCGGCCCCGCCGGCCTGTCCTGCGCGCACCGCCTGGCCATGCTCGGCCACGACGTGGTGGTGTTCGAAGCCCGCCCCAAGGCCGGCGGCCTGAACGAATACGGTATCGCCAAGTACAAGCTCCCGGGCGAATTCGCCCAGCAGGAAGTCGACTTCCTGCTCTCGGTCGGCGGCATCGACATCCAGTACGGCCAGGCCCTCGGCGAGAACCTGCAACTGCGCGACCTGCACACCCGCTTCGACGCCGTCTTCCTCGGCCTCGGCCTGGGCGCCAGCCGCCGCCTCGGCCTCACCGGCGAAGACGCGCCCGGCCTGCTGGCCGCCACCGACTACATCGCCGCGCTGCGCCAGGCCGACGATCTGTCGCGCCTGCCGGTGCCGCGCCGCGCCATCGTGGTCGGCGCCGGCAACACGGCCATCGACATGGCGGTGCAGATCAAGCGCCTCGGCGCCGACGAAGTCACCCTGGTCTACCGCCGCGGCTTCGACGCCATGAGCGCCACCGGCCACGAAATCGAGATCGCCAAGCTGAACGGCGTGCGCATCCGCACCTGGGCCGCGCCGCTGGAAGTGCTGCTCGACGACGCCGGCCGCGTGGCCGGCATGCGCTTCGAGGAAACCCGTATCGACGATGGCCGCCTGGCGCGCACCGGCGCCTTCATCGACATCGCCGCCGACGCCGTGTTCAAGGCCATCGGCCAGGCGATCGAAGCGCCGCCCCCATCCGACCAGTTCGCGCAGACGCTGTGGCGCGAGGGCGAGCGCATCCAGGTCGATGCCGCGCTGCGCACTGGCGTGCCCGGCATCTACGCCGGCGGCGACTGCGTGGCGCTGGGCCAGGACCTGACGGTGCAGGCAGTCCAGCACGGCAAGCTGGCCGCGCTGGCCATCCACAACGACTTCCAAGCGGGGGCAGCATGGCCGACCTGAGCATCGATTTTTGCGGCATCACATCGCCGAATCCCTTCTGGCTGGCCTCGGCGCCGCCGACCGACAAGGCCTATAACGTCGTGCGCGCCTTCGAGGCGGGGTGGGGCGGGGTGGTCTGGAAGACCCTGGGCGAAGACCCGCCGGCCGTGAACGTGTCCTCGCGCTACTCGGCCCACTACGGCAAGAATCGCGAAGTCATCGGCTTCAACAACATCGAACTGATCACCGACCGCAGCCTCGAGATCAACCTGCGCGAAATCACGGCGGTGAAAAAGGCCTGGCCCGACCGCGCGATGATCGTGTCGCTGATGCTGCCCTGCGAAGAAGCGCCCTGGGCCGCGATCCTCCCGCTGGTGGAAGCCACCGGCGCCGACGGCATCGAACTGAATTTCGGCTGCCCGCACGGCATGCCCGAACGCGGCATGGGCGCGGCCGTCGGCCAGGTGCCGGAGTACGTGCAGATGGTCACGGCCTGGTGCAAGAAGCATACGCGCCTGCCCGTCATCGTCAAGCTGACGCCGAACATCACCGATGTGCGCGCACCGGCACGCGCCGCGCTGGCCGGCGGAGCCGATGCGGTTTCGCTGATCAACACCGTCAACTCCATCACCCACCTCGACCTGGACCGCATGGTCGCCTACCCGATCGTCGGCGGCGCCAGCACC
>DAMABW010000321.1:0-5711 GCA_031999925.1 Massilia sp.
CTTGACCCCCTGATAACTTCACAGCTCGCGCGAATTCCCGCGTGCCGAACCTGTGGAGGTGGCCGTGCAACGCTGTGGTGCCAAGGGCTTTACGCTGGTCGAAGTGCTGGTGGCGATGTTCATCCTCGCCGTCGGCGCCATCGGTGCGGCGGCAACGCAATCGACCGTGGCGCGCCTGCGCGAACAGGCGGCGCTCGAATCCGAAGCCGTGCAACTGGCCGCCTCGCTGTCGGCGCGCATGCTCGCCAATCCGGCGCAAATGGCGCTGCCCGACAGCGCCAATCCCTACCTCCAGCTCGACTACGACGCCGACGACGGCGACCCCGATGCGCCGCCCGTGCAGTGCTTCGGCGGCGCCGACTGCGACGCCGCCAGCCTGGCCCGGTTCGACCTGTACGAAACGGCGCGTCTCGTCCACAACGCCTTCCCCGGCGGCCGTATCGCGGTCTGCCGCGACGCCACCGTCTGGAACCCGGTTTTGCAGGCGCCCGACTGGGATTGCGTGAGCTCGGCCTCGGCGCCCATCGTCATCAAGCTCGGCTGGCGCATGCATGCCGCGCAGGGCGAGCCGGCAGGCGGCGCGCAGGCGTTTGTCACCATGGTGGTGCCGGGATGAGTACCCGACGGCATCAACACGGCATGAGCCTGGCCGAGCTGCTGGTGGCGATGTCGCTCGGCCTGGGCGTGCTGCTGGCCGGTTCGACCTTGCTGGTCGGTTCGAATGCGTCCTACGCCGGCCATGCCGATGCCGCCGCGATCGACGACAGCGGCCGCTATGCGCTCGAGGTCATCGGCCGCGCGGTGCGCCAGGGCGCGTTTGCCGATTGGGAGCGCCTTGGCGTGGCAGGCCCGGCGCCGGGTACGCCGGCGGCGCTGCTCGGTCTCGACAGCCGCTCGATCAACAAGAGCAGCTTCGGCATCGACAGCCCCTTGCCGGCCAGCGTGAACCACAGCGACGTGCTGGCCGTGCGCTACAGCGGCGCCGGCGCCGGGCCGGACGGCGATGGCAGCGTGCTCAACTGCGCGGGCTTTCCGGTACACGAACTGGAAGACGGCTGGAGCATCTTCTATGTCGCGCGCAACGGCGATGGCCAGGGCGAACTGCGCTGCAAGTACCGTGGCACCACCAGTTGGGGCGCGGATGCGGTGGTGGCCGGCGTGGATGGCTTCCAGGTCCTGTACGGCATCGACACCGACACCCCACGCGACGGCGTCGCCAACCGCTACCTGAACGCCAGCGCGCTGAATGCGCTGGATGCGAGCCTGTCCCTGAGCGGCGCGACGCCGGCCGACCTGGAGGCGGACCGGAATGCCAAGACCTGGTGGAAGCGGGTAACGAACGTGAAGGTGGCGCTGCTGCTGCATGGCGAGCGGCCATCCACCGTCCTGGCGCCGGCCGGCTACGAGCTGTTCGGCCAGGAGTACAGCGATGCGCACGCGGCGAGTGACCTGGGCGTGAGCCTGCCTGAAGCCGGGCTGTCCGGCCGGGAAGGGCCGCGTATGCGGCGCCTGTTCACAGCCGTCTATGCGGCAACCGCCGGCCTTCCCTGAGCCTGCCATGCGCAATCACCGATCCCACCGCGAGCAGGGCGCCGCGCTCGTCACGGTCCTGTTCCTGATGCTGGCCGTGCTGATGATGTCCGTCTCGAGTACACGGGCTTCGCTGGCCGCCGTCAAGTCGGCGCGCTACGAGCGCGACCGCCATATCGCCCACCAGTCGGCGCAGGTGGCGCTGTTCGATGCCGAGCGCGATATCGCCGGCGCGGCGGGGCCGGCGTCGCCGCGCACCGCGGTCTTCGTCGCGGCGAATGGTGGCGCCTTCATTGCAGGGTGTACGGGAAGCGGCGAACACGCGGGCCTGTGCCGGCTCGTTTCCGCGCCGGGCGTGCCGGCATGGCAGGCGGTCGATCTTGCGGGGCCGCTGTCCGTCGAGTACGGCCGCTTCAGCGGCGCCGTGCTGCCCACCGGCGCCGGCCTGCTGCCGTCCCAGGCGCCGCGCTACATCGTCGAACTGCTGGCAAGCGCCGGTGCCGATCCGCTCTACCGCATCACCGCCATCGGCTTTGGCGCCAGCGAGGCCACGCGCGTGGTCCTGCAAAGCTACTACCGGCGCGCCACCGCGACCATGCCGGCACAACGCCTGGGCTGGCGCGAAGTCGCCAATTGGCCCGAACTGCATGCCGCAAGCAACTGACATCCACCAAATCAAGGAGAACGACGATGTACCGCAGTCCCGGCTTCACCCTGATCGAAACGATGGTCGTGCTGCTGATCCTGTCCATCCTGGCGGCGATCGCCTATCCCGGCTATACGGAGCACCTGGCGAAGATGCGCCGCATCGAAGGGCAGGTGGCGCTGATCGACGCCATGCAGCAGCAGGAGCGCCACCATTCGCTGCACCATACCTATGTCGCCTTCTCGGCCGCCGAACCGGTCGACGGCCTGCGCTGGTGGTCGGGCAGTCGTGCGCTCGACAGCGCCTACGAACTCGAAGCCCAGGCCTGTCCCGGCAATGCGCTGCGCGACTGCGTCGAGATCGTCGCGAGGCCCGGCACCGCGAACGTCGACGCCCGCTACAGCGACAGCGAATGCGGCACGCTCAGCATGCGCAGCACCGGCGAACAGGGCGCCAGCGGCACATCGGCACGCTGCTGGCCATGAAGCCGCTGCCACAGCGCGGCATGACGCTGCCCGAACTCATCATCGTGACGGCGATCGCGGCGACCCTGCTGGCGGTCGGCCTGCCGAACCTGCAAGCCCTGGTGCACGCCCAGCAGGTGCGCAGCGCCACCAACGATCTGTTCGGTGCGATCAATCTTGCGCGCTCGCAGGCGATCGCGCGCAACGAGCGCGTGACGGTGGTGCCGCGCGACCCCGAAGGCACCCAGTGGGCGCAGGGCTGGACCGTGTTCGCCGACCGCGACGGCGATGGCGCGCCCAGCCCGCCGGACGACATCATCGCCGTGCACGGGCCGCTGCCGAGCGGCGTCGCCTCGGTGTTTGCCTTCACGAGTCCTGCAGCGCCGTATTACATCGCCTACAATGGCGCCGGACGCAGTTGCAGCGACACGAGCAGCGCTTCCGCACGCTGGGGCACGCTGTCGCTGTTTTATGGGAGCGCGATCCGGCGTATTAAAATCAACATGCTGGGCCGCGCCCGCGTGTGCGACCCGCGGCGCGACGACAACTGCGAAGGAGCGGAAGCGCCTTCCTGAACGAATTTTATCGAATACAGTGCAGATCAAGACCGATACCGAAGGCATGGCGCTGGCCCTGGAATGGGCCGCGAAAGGCATGTACATCACCGCGCCGAACCCGCGTATCGGCTGCGTGCTCGTGAAGGACGGCGAGGTGATCGGCGCCGGCCACACCCAGCCGGCCGGCCAGGCCCACGCCGAGATCCAGGCCCTGCGCGACGCCGCCGCACGCGGTAATGACGTGCGCGGCGCCACCGCCTACGTCACGCTCGAACCCTGCAGCCATTACGGCCGCACCCCGCCGTGCTCGAACGCGCTGGTGCAGGCCGGACTGGGACGCGTGGTGGCGGCGATGGGCGACCCGAACCCGCTGGTGGCGGGGCGCGGCATGGCCCAACTGGAAGCGGCCGGCATCGCGGTGGCGATGGGCGAACTGGCCGATCAGGCCCACGAACTGAACATCGGCTTCTTCAAGCGCATGCGCCAGGGCCTGCCCTGGGTGCGCCTGAAGACGGCGGCCAGCCTGGATGGCTTCACGGCACTCGACAACGGCGAAAGCCAGTGGATCACCGGGCCGGAAGCGCGCGCCGACGGCCATGCCTGGCGCGCACGCGCCTGCGTCATCCTGACCGGCATCGGCACGGTGAAGGCGGACGATCCGCAATTGACGGTGCGCGGCATCGACACGCCGCGCCAGCCGCGCCGCGTGATCGTCGACAGCCGGCTCGACATCGACCTCGATGCGCGTATCCTGCAGGGTGAGCCTTGCTGGATCGTCGCGGCCGTCGACGATGGCGACAAGGCGCAGAAGCTGCGTGATGCCGGCCATGACATCATCCTGCTACCCAATGCATCCGGCAAGGTCGACCTGCCGGCCTTGATGCGCGAACTGGGCCAGCGCGAGATCAACGAAGTCCACGTCGAAGCAGGCTCGAAACTGAACGCCTCGCTGGTGCGCGAAGCCTGCGTCGACGAACTGCTGGTCTACCTGGCCCCGAGCCTGATCGGTGCCGGGCAGGGCATGTTCGCGCTGCCCGCCTTGGCGCGCCTGGCCGATAAATATGCACTGCGTTTTCACGGCGTCAGCCAGGTCGGCGCCGACCTGTGCATCCTGGCGCGCTTCGAACAACAAGAACAACCCCAAGAATCAACCTGAGGAACCAAGCCGTATGTTTACTGGAATCGTCGCCGCTGTCGGCAACATCACTTCGGTCTCGCCGCTGGCGGGTGGACTTGACGCGGGCCTGCGCCTGGAAATCGACGCCGGCAGCCTGCCGCTGGGCGACGTCATCCTGGGCGACTCGATCGCCATCAACGGCGCCTGCATGACGGTGGTCGCCAAGACCGAGAGCAGCTTCGCCGTCGACGTTTCGCGCGAAAGCCTGAACAAGACCGCCGGCCTGGACGCCGCCGGCGAAGTCAACCTGGAAAAAGCCCTGACCCTGGCCGAGCGCCTGGGCGGCCACCTGGTGTCGGGCCACGTCGACGGCCTGGGCACGGTGCACAGCTTCGCGCCGGTCGGCGAATCGCATGAACTGGTGATCGACGCGCCGCAGGAGCTGGCCAAGTTCCTGGCCTACAAGGGCTCGGTGGTGGTGAACGGCGTGTCGCTGACCGTGAACCGCGTGGAAGACCTGGAAGCGAACGGCAGCAAGGTGTGCCGCTTCTCGATCAACCTGATCCCGCACACCATCGAGGTCACGACCCTGAAGCACCTGCGCGCAGGCAGCAAGGTCAACCTCGAGATCGACCTGATCGCGCGCTACGTCGAGCGCATGCTGTCGGCCTCGAAGGTCTGAGGCCCGGCACCAACCCGCCTTATTGCGGGTTGGTGAAGTAGAGCGCGCTCGTGCCGCAGTCCGCGCACTCGCGGTAGAAGTGGCGGCCGTCCTTGCGGATGCGCTCCTTGTGGTCGGCGCCGCCGCAGCCCACGCTAAAGGGCGTGTTGCCGCTGCAGTCGCCGCACTTGAAGTAGTAACCGTATTTTCCCCAGACGATGGACAGGGCCGCGCCGCCGCAGTTGCGGCAGGCATGCGGCTGCGCCGCCGCATCAAGGCTCGCCACCGCATGCGCGGCAGCGGCGCCCTGTGCCAGTGGGGCGGCGGCGCTGCCCTTCGGCAGGATCACGACCCGCGGCGCGCCCGGCGACGGCGCCGCGCCGGCCAGCGCCGGTTCCGGCTGCACGGACGCCGGCCGTGCCGGAGCACGCGGCGGCGCAGCCGGCGCCGCCGGAGTTGAGCCCGCGGCAGCCGGCGCCGTCGCCTCAGCCGCCGCGCCCGACGGCGGCGCCGCCCGCACGAGCGCCTCGCGCTGCACGCCGAAGCGCGCCATGTAGTCCGACGTCGAGGGCCGGTGCAGCGCCACCAGCTTCTTCGCGATGTCGCCGATCGAATCCGACACCGTGTTCTTCAACAGGCCGCTCAGCGCGGTCAGCACGGGCGCGCCTTCCAGCGACTTGTGCAGGCGTTCCATGACCTGGTCGGCCTTGACCACCTTCGAGGTGTCGAACTTGCG
>DAMABW010000322.1:0-5677 GCA_031999925.1 Massilia sp.
GCCGCGCCGTACAGGACGATCCCCTGCCCTTTACCGACGATGACCTGCGCTTTCGCCAACTGGTGAACCGTCCGCGGCCGGCCAGCGCGGCCCTGATCTTCTTCGTGATCGATGTCTCGGCCAGCATGACCCAGCTCGAACGCAAGTTGGCCAAATCCTTTTTCTTCTTTGCCCTGCAGGGCTTGCGGCGCCGCTACGCGAAAGTGGCGGCGCGCTTCATCGCCCACACTACCCAGGCCTGGGAATTCAATGAAGGCGACTTTTTCCAGGTAAGCGGCATCGGCGGCACCATCGCGTCGAGCGGATTCCGGCTGGCGCTCGACATCATCCGGCGCGAACGCCTGGCCGGCCAGACCAACCTGTATCTGTTCTATGCGTCCGACGGCGAGAACTTCACCGAGGACCGGGGCGCCACCTATCACAGCCTGAAGGAACTAGCCGGCATGCTCAACTATATCGGCTTCGTCGAAACCCTCCCCGGCGTCACGCGCTCGCTCGATACCGAGATGCGGCGCCTGTTCGCCGACCTCGAAACGCGCGGCCTGCCGGTCGGCGCCAGCGTACTGTCGCATCCCGACGATGTCTGGCGCGCCCTGCGCCGCTTCTTCGGCGAGGCGATCGAGAAGAAGGAGGTGCCCGTATGAACCAGCAGATGAGTGAGCAGACCAGTATGCAGATGAGTGGGCAGATCGGCCAGCAACCGAGCGGACACGGCAGCGGGCACGCGGACGAGCACAGTCAAGCGCTCAATCAAGAGCACAGGCACGAGCACAGTCACGAGCACCGTCATGCGCACATGCACGAGCGGGACGCCCGCCTGACCGAGTATGCCGCCCGCCTGGAAGCCCTGGCGCTGGAGCACGGGCTCGACTTCGACCCGGTGCATTTCGACATGGTGCCGAACAGCTTCATGCTGGAAATCGCGGTCTACGGCTTGCCGGTGCGGATGCGCCACTGGTCCTTCGGCGTGCGCTACATCCACCAACTCGTGCGCCAGCACATGGGCCATTCGCGCATCTTCGAGGTGATGTTTCCCGGCGACCCTTGCCGCGCCTTCATGCTCGAGCATAATTCGCTGGCCGAGAACACCCTGGTCACGGCCCACGTGCTCGGCCATGCCGACTTTGCCAAGAACAATGTCTTGTTCCGCCGCTTCATGAGCATGGCGGGCAGCCACATCCTGGAACAGAGCGCGGCGCGCGCACACCGCCTGGAGGCGGCCCTGGCCGAGCATGGCCAGGAAAGGGTCGAAGCCGTGCTCGACGCCGCCCTCGCCCTCGAAGCCCACATCGACATCGACCAGCCACTGCACCGGCCACGCTACCCGGAGTACGCGGCGCGGGCGGGCGAACCGGCGGCCGACCGGTTTCGCGACCGTTATGCACGCCTGCCCGGCGAAGCCGAGCCGCCCGAGCCCGACACGCGGCGCCAGCGCGCGCCGATTCCGCCCCATCCCGAGCGCGACCTGCTGTGGTTCATTGCCCAGTACGGACCCGAACTCGAAGAGTGGGAGCGCGACCTGTTCCTGGCGGTACGCGAGGAGGCATATTATTTCCACCCGATCCACGCCTGCCAGATCATGAACGAGGGCTGGGCCTCGTACTGGCATGCGCGCCTGCTGCGCGAGGCCGGCTTCCTGCCGCACGAACTCTACCTGGCGGCCCTGAAATCCCACTCCGACGTGGTGCGCCCGTTTGCCGGCGGCCAGCAACTGGCGCTCTCGCTGAATCCCTATCACCTGGGATTCGCGATGTGGGAACACATCGTCGAACGCATGGGCCTGGAAGCCGCACGCCGCATCATGCGCGAGGAAGACGACTTCGGCTTCATCCGCAACTACCTCGACGCGGAACTGGCGGAGCGCCTCGATCTGTTCGTGCACGAAACGCGCAAGGACGGCGAGACGCGGATCGCCAACCGCGACATCCACGCCATCCGCGAAGCGATCCTGGCGCCAAAATACAACTACGGTGCGCCATCGGTCGCCATTACCGCGCTGAAGGCCGATGGCAGCCTCGAACTGCGTCACGACTTCCAGCACGATGGGCGCGGACTCGACCTGCAGCAGGCCGAGCGCGTGATGGAATACGTCGACCGCATCTGGCGCCGGCCGGTGGCGCTGAATACCGTCGACTTTCGTGGCGTCGTGCGCACGCTTCCGGCGCGGAAGATCGGGTTTTGAGCGTCCGCCACCGGCTTCATTCGAAGCACGCCGCCACGCCGGGTTCGTAGCGCCCCGGCGCGAGGATGCCCTGCGGATCGAGCGCCCCCTTCAGCGCGGCCACCGTGCGCCAATAGCTGTCCCCCTGGGGATCGAGCGCCGCCATCGCATGGTTGCCGACGCGGTAGGGAATATAGCCGGCCTCGAACAGTTGCGCGAACACGGCGTCGTGGCAGGCGCGCGCCCGTGCCGTCTCTTCAGGATCGTCGCGGTCATAGGCCACGGTCAGCACGCCGCCCAGGGTGCGCTCGTTGATCATGCTGAAGGTGGCGAACAGGTCGAAGCCGAAGCGTTCGAACTGGGTCTCGGCCAGTGCGTACACCGCCAGCAGATCTTCTCCGCGCAGCGGCAGCACCGGCGACACCCACAGCAGGCCACAGCCGTCGCGCGCCGGATCGGCGCCTGCCGGGAATTGCGCCGGCAAGCCTCCGCGGCGCCGCCAATAGGCGCCGGCCAGGAAACGTCCATTCGGCACGCCCCGGTTCATCTCGAACAGCGAGGCGCCGAGGGCGACCTGGGTGCGCAGGCGGCGTCCGGCCGCGCTGTCGCCGAGCAGGCGCGCGGCAATGGCACCCAGGCGCAGGCCGCGTTCGCTGACGAAGCGGGTACGCCCGCGCGTGCCGCGCAGCGCGCGCCGCACCGCCTTGCGCGCCAGCGCCACCTGGGCCGCACTGCCGTACAGCGCGCCCGATACGGTCCAGGCGCCCAGGCCCGCGCACAACTGCGCGCGCAATGCCGACGGCAGGCGCGAACCGGACGGTGCGCAATCGCCTTCAGGCGCGCCATCGGCCGGCCCGGACGGTCCCTGCTCGGCGCGCGGGAAGACCCGTCCGCCCGACAGCACGCGCAAGTCGTTCCCGATATGCAGGATGCTGCGCAGGGTGCCGTCCAGGCGCAGCGGGCGCAGGGCATCGACCACGGTGGCGATGTCGCCATGGGCCGGCACGCTGCACAGGAAATGGTTCACGCATTCAGCTTGCGGCATCAGCCAGATGCCGAGCCGCGTGACAACGCCCATGTTCGACTGGGTGAAGAGGCCGTCGAGGAAAGGACCGACGCCATACGGAAACAGGTGGGTTGCGCGTGCCTGGCGGTAATGGCCGAAGCCGGTGTCCAGGATGTCGCCGCTCGCCAGCACCACCTGCATCCCGGCCACGTGCTGCAGGCGGTTGCCGTACGGCGAATGGCCGAAGCCGCGCTCCATGATGTTTCCGATGTAGCTGGTGTCGGGCCCGGCGCCGGTGCAATCGGCCCAGAGCGGGTAGCCGTTCTCGCGCAGGAAGTCCGACAGCTGGCGCTGGGTCACGCCCGGTTCGATGACGGCGTAGGCCAGTTCGGCGTCGACCCGGACGATGCGGTTCATGCGCGACAAATCGAGGATCACTTGTCCGGCGCCGACCGCGCAGGCGTCGCCATAGCCCCAGTTCTTGCCGGTGCTGAGCGGGTACACGGCGAGCCGGTGCGCGCCGGCGATGCGCAGCAGTTGCGCCACCTGGGCGGCGTCGCTTGGGCGCACCACCGCCAGCGGCCGCATTGGGCGTGCCGCCGTGCTGCGCGCGTAGCGGTCCAGCGTGGCGTCGTCGGCCAGCAGGTGCGGCGCGCCGACCACCGCCCGCATCGCTTCCAGGGCGGGTCCGCCGTCGATGGCGCCGCGCAGTTCGTTCATGGCGGTCATGCCTGTTCCTCCCCCTGGCACAGTGCGGCCAGGCGTGCGGTGATGCCGGCTTCCTCGCGCAGCGGGAAGAAATACGGGTAGAAGGAGCGTTCGGTGCCCGCGCCTTCGAAGCTGCCGCCCCAGCGGCGGATGTGCTCGCCCATCACGTCGAGCGGCAGGCGCAGCAGCACGGCCGGGGCCCCGACGCGGCTGCAGTCGCGCTCGCCGCCGAAGTCGGTGAAACCGAGCATGCGCCGGTAAAAGGCGACGTGGCGCGGATTGACCTCGATGATGTAGTCGCTGAAGCCGCGCAACCGATGCGCATACAGGTAGGAAATGTGGATCAGGGCGGCGAAGACCCGCTTCGACATGCCCTTGTCGATCGCCAGGCGCGAGGGTTCGCACAGGCGGCGTCCGGCCAGGCGCAGCGGCCCCAGGCGGTCGCCGAAGTTCTCGTCGGCCGGCAGGCGGCCATGCAGGTCCAGCGCCAGGCTCATGGTGCCGACCAGCTCGCCGTCGGTTTCGGCGTAGAAGGTGACCCGCCCGCCGTCCTGGCGCATGGCGGGGTCGACGGCGTAGCCGCGCCATGCGTACATGCGGCGCAGCAGCACGCCGGCGGCGTCTTGCCGGCCAGCCGAACTTGCCAGGCGGACGTTGAATACCTGGAGACGCTGCGGCGCGTCCGGCTGGGACAAGGTGCCGTGCCGAGGTCCTTCCTGTTGCCGTGCTGCGGTGAACGTCGGCGGCGCCGACTCGAATGTTGCGATGGGCATTTCGTCGACCAGCATGCTGTTCTCCTGAGTGGCGTCCCGCCGTTATTGACGAAAACGGAATAGCTGCCAGTCAGACAAGGTCAGCCGTACGCCGGTTCCCGACATTTCCTCGGAATCTTTGCTGTCTGAACATGGATCAAGCCCGGGAGAAATTTGCCACAAGCATTTGTCAAATTTCGGGCCGCGTGGTGCGCCTGGATGACAGCACGCTGCCCTCTCTTGACCGGTATCAACTGCAAAAAGGGTAGCGAAACGCATGGTTTTCCCAGCCATATAATCGACAGACGGCATTGGCTGCGCGCCGCGCCACGGGGCTTTACTCTGGAGATTCCGACATGTTGCTCTTCAACTGCCGTCGATCGACCCGGCCGCCTGTGCTGCCGGTGCCATTCGTGCTTGCGCGGCGCTTAGTGCTTCTGCCGGACGCGCTGCCCGGAGCCGGCGCATGAGCGCACACCTTCCCTCCCCGTTGGCCGCCCGCGGCGACCTGCTGGTGCTGGCTCCCTGCCTGCCGCGGCCCGACGGCGACGCCTGCAACCAGCGCTGGTTCCACATGTTGCGCAACCTGGCGCGCGATTACCGGGTGCACCTGGGCTGCTGTGCCGATCCGCTGCACGACGGCGCCCAGTTCAGCCGGGTGCGCGCACTGTGCTACGAAACCTGTTTCGTCGCGCCCGCCAGCCTGCGCCAGCGCGTGGGTGCGAAAGCCGCCGCTCCCAACCCGGTATTGGCGGCCTGGGCCGTTCAGCTGTGCACGCGCCTGCCGCCCGTCGCGGCACTGGCCTGCGGGGTGCGCATGGGCGTTTTCCTTGCGTCTTTGCCGGGCAGCATGGTCCGGGCGGTGGATTTCGTCGAACTCGAATCGGACCAGCGGCGCCGCCATGGCGCTGCGCGGCGCTGGCCCGGCGCAATCCTGTGGCGGCGCCAGGCGCGGCGCCTGCTGGCGGCCGAGCGCGTCGCCGGCGCGGCCTGCGATCACGCGCTGTTCGCGGGCGCCGCCGACGTGGCCCGCTTTCGCCTGTTTGCCCC
>DAMABW010000323.1:0-5670 GCA_031999925.1 Massilia sp.
CGAAACAGCGGCCAGCGAATCGAGCAAATGGTGGGTCACCATCTGCATCGGGTCGCGCAGCGAGGTCAGGTTATAGACGCCATTCCACTTCGCCATCAGCGCCAGGTAATCCATGAGTTGCTCGCGCTGGGCGGCCCAGAGCGGCAAATCCATGGCGTCGATGCCGTCGTTCAGCACCGCGGTCAGTTTTTCTCGGTCAAAACCCCTCACTGTGCAGCCTCCTCGCTGGCAGCCGGTGCTGCTGTGGGGGCCGATGTGAACCCCTTGGCGCCGCGTTTTTTCAGGTGAACCAGCAGCAGGGAAATCGCCGCCGGGGTCACGCCGGAGATGCGCGAGGCCTGGCCCAGGGTTTCCGGACGCTGTTTATCCAGCTTCTGGCGCACCTCGATCGAGAGGGCCGCGATCTCCAGGTAATCCAGGTTTTCCGGCAATTTCAGGTTCTCGTAGTAGTCGTGGCGCTCGACTTCGCGCGCCTGGCGATCGATGTAGCCTGCGTATTTCAGCTGAATTTCCACCTGTTCCTTGACCGCAGGATCTTCCACGCCAGGACCGGCCAGCGGCTGGCCTTCCATGCCGTTCATGCTCATCAGGGTGTCGTATTCGACGCCCGGACGGCGCAGCAGATCGGCCAGGTTGTACTCGCGTTCGATCGCCTGCCCCACCACACGCTCGGATTCGGCTGCGGCCAAAATACGTGGGTTTACCCAGGTCGAACGCAGGCGTTCCAGCTCGCGGGCGACGGATTCGCGCTTGGTCTCAAACGCTTGCCACTGCGCGTCACCGACCACGCCGAGCTTGCGGCCGATCTCGGTCAGGCGCATGTCGGCATTGTCTTCGCGCAGCGACAGGCGGTATTCCGCGCGGCTGGTGAACATACGGTAAGGCTCGGCCACGCCCTGGGTCGTGAGGTCGTCGACCAGCACGCCGAGGTAGGCTTCCGAGCGGCCCGGCGTCCACGCTTCTTCGCCTTTCGTTTGCAGCGCGGCGTTCAGGCCGGCCAGCAAACCTTGCGCCGCCGCTTCCTCGTAGCCGGTGGTGCCGTTGATCTGGCCGGCAAAGAACAGGCCCTTGATGGCGCGGGTTTCGAGCGTCGATTTCAGGCCGCGCGGGTCGAAATAGTCGTATTCGATGGCGTAGCCCGGTCTCAAAATAAAGGCGTTTTCCATGCCGCGCATCGAGCGCACCAGGGCTAGCTGCACGTCGAACGGCAGGCTGGTCGAGATCCCGTTCGGGTAGAACTCGTTGGTCGTCAGGCCTTCCGGCTCGAGGAAGATCTGGTGCGATTCCTTTGAGGCGAAACGGTGGATCTTGTCCTCGATAGACGGGCAATAACGCGGGCCGACGCCTTCGATGACGCCGGTGTACATCGGGCTGCGGTCCAGGCCGTTGCGGATGATGTCGTGGGTCTGGGCATTCGTGTGCGTGACCCAGCACGGTACTTGTTTCGGGTGCATGGCGGCGTTGCCCATGTACGAGAACACTGGTACCGGGTCGAGGTCGCCCGGCTGTTCGGCCAGCACGGAAAAGTCGATGCTGCGGCCGTCGATGCGCGGCGGCGTGCCGGTTTTCAGGCGGCCTTGCGGCAGCTTGAGTTCTTTCAAACGCGCGGACAGGGACAGCGCAGGCGGGTCGCCGGCGCGGCCTGCCGAGTAGTTTTGCAGGCCGACGTGGATTTTCCCGTCCAGGAAAGTACCTGCCGTCAGCACGACAGCACGGGCGCGGAACTGCAGGCCGATCTGGGTGACGGCGCCGACCACGCGGTCGCCTTCCACCATCAGGTCGTCCACGGCCTGCTGGAACAGCCACAGATTCGGCTGGTTTTCCAGACGCGAACGGATCGCCTGCTTGTACAGAATGCGGTCAGCCTGGGCGCGCGTCGCACGCACGGCCGGGCCTTTCGAAGAGTTCAGGATGCGGAACTGGATGCCGGACTCGTCGGTGGCAATCGCCATCGCGCCGCCCAAGGCGTCGACTTCCTTGACCAGGTGGCCCTTGCCGATGCCGCCGATCGAAGGATTGCAGGACATCTGACCCAGGGTCTCGATGTTGTGAGTAAGGAGCAGCGTCTTCTGCCCCGTGCGCGCAGATGCCAGCGCAGCTTCGGTGCCGGCATGGCCGCCGCCGACGACGATCACGTCGAATTCAGTTGGAAATAGCATGATGAGATAGGTGGAGCGAGAAACTAATCTCGGGTGTCAATGCGGAGTATAGGATCGGATTATAGAAGCATTTCCTTGCTCAGACTCAGCGAGGCCCGAAAACACGACGGATTTTGTTTCACGTGGAACACAGCTAGACGATGTGTTATCGCTGTTTCACGTGAAACAAAATGGAGAGGCGGTGCGCTGAGCCATAAAAAAGCCGGGCGAACCCGGCTTTTGTTCCACGTGAAACAATGCTATTGGACGCCTAGCTGAACCACCTGACGATGACATCGAAGCCCGTCTTGACGATCAACACCGACACCACGACGAGGAACAGTTTGCGCACGAACGCACTGCCGTGCTGGATCGCCAGCTTGGTACCGACCAGCGAACCCGCGATCTGACACACCGCCATCATCAACCCCAACTGCCAGATCAGGTGGCCGCTGTAACCGAACCACATCAGCGCCGACAGGTTGCAGGCCACGTTGACGATCTTGGCCGCAGCCGACGCACTGAGGAAGTCGAAGCCGAAGAAACGCACGTACAGGAAGATCAGGAAGCTGCCGGTGCCAGGGCCGAAGAAGCCGTCATAGAACCCGATGGCGGCGCCCATGCCGATCGCCCACCAGCGTTCCGCCGATCCGCTATGCACCGGCGCATGCACCGAACCCAGGTCTTTCTTGCGGAAGGTGTAGATCGCCACTGCCAGCAGGATCAGCGGCAGCAGGCTGCGCACGAAGTCGCCCGGCACGCGCGTCACGGTCCAGGCGCCGACGAAGGACAATGCGAACGCCGCCAGGGCCGCCGGCGCCGCCGCGCTCCACGCCACCCGCACACGCTGGGCATACTTCACCGCCGCTGCGCCGGTACCGAAGATGCTGGCCAGCTTGTTGGTACCCAGCAGCGTCGCCGGCACTTCCTTCGGCAAGACGGAAAAGATCGCCGGAACCTGGATCAGCCCACCACCGCCGACCACCGCATCCACCAGCCCTGCCAGGAAGGCCGCGCCGCCCAGCCATACGAAGTCAATCATCACCTGCTCACAAAACCTTGAAAGGACGAAATTGTACGCATGTTTGCAAGCGGCCGTGGCCGCCTCTCCATCGCCGCTGCCCGGCCGTTCTGGTGTAAGCTAAACGGACAACAACACCCGGATGAGACCATGACTGCCTTTGCCTTCAGCACCGTCGCCAACATCGTTTCCGAACCCGGGGCTGCCGCCCGCCTCGGCGAAATCGTGCGCGAACGCTTCCCCGGTCCGCGCCGCGCGCTGGTCGTCACCGATGCCGGTTTCCTGCGCACCGGCCTGGCCGAACTGCCCTGCCTGGATTTGCAGCGCAACGGTTTCGCGGTCAGCGTCTACTCCGGCGTGATGGCCGATCCGCCAGAAGACGTGGTCACGGATGCGGTGCGCTTCGCCCAGCAAAACGACGTCGACCTGGTGGTCGGCCTCGGCGGCGGCAGCTCGATGGATGTGGCAAAACTGATCGCCATCCTGGCCACCGGCGAACAGCAGCTTGCCGACATCTACGGCATCGGCAAGGTCAGCGGACAACGCCTGCCGCTGGTGCAGGTGCCGACCACCGCCGGCACCGGTTCCGAAGTCACCAACATCGCCATCGTCACCACCGGCGCCACCACCAAGATGGGCGTGGTCGCACCCCAGCTCTACGCCGACCTTGCCATCCTCGATGCGACCCTGACCCTGGGCTTGCCGGCCATGGTCACCGCCGCCACCGGCATCGACGCCATGGTCCACGCCATCGAGGCCTACACCAGCAAGCAGAAGAAGAATCCGCTGTCCGACACCCTCGCCCGCCAGGCGCTGGACCTGCTGTCGAAGAACCTGATCCCCGCCTGCGAAAACGGCAGCCGCCTCGACGTGCGCCAGGCGATGCTGCTCGGCGCCTGCCTGGCCGGCCAGGCGTTTTCGAATGCGCCGGTCGCGGCCGTGCATGCGCTGGCCTATCCGGTGGGCGGAATCTTCCATGTCCCGCATGGTCTGTCGAACTCGCTGGTCTTGCCGCATGTGCTGCGCTTCAATGCGCCCGAGGCGGCGCCGCTGTATGCCGAGCTGGCGGAGATTGCCGTGCCGCACGCGAGCGGCAGCGCGGAAGCGCGCACCGAAGCCTTGATCGCGGCGATGCAGCAGACCGCCCGTATCACCGGCATCCAGACGACGCTGCAACAGGTAGGGATTGCGGAAAGCGACCTGGACCGGCTGGCGGATGACGCCATGCTCCAGACTCGCTTGTTGGGAAATAATCCGCGCAACGTGACGCGCGCGGATGCGCGGGCGATCTACGCCGCCGCGCTATAAGAATTCAGGCGGACGTTGCCGTGGCAGGCTGCGGCACGGCCGCGAAGAAATCGAGCAGCAGCGCATTCAGGCGATCGGCCGCCGTCAGCTGCAGCCAGTGGTCGGCGCCATCGATGCGTTCGTAGCGGAAGCCGCCTGTCGCGTATTGCGCCGAGTCTCGCATCTGCTCTTCCGTCAGCGCCACGTCGCGGCTGCTCCACACCCCCATCACCGGCACCGAGACCGGATCGGCCTTCCCACCCGGCAGCATCATGCGCGGCACGTTCGCGCGGTAATAGTTCAACGCTGCCGTCAGGCGGCCCGGCTCGCGCAGGTTGCGGCGCCAGACATCGTATTGCGTCGGTTCCTTGGTGAAGTTGCGCATCGCATGGAAGTCGTTGAAGCTCAGCGATTGCTCGGGAAGGAAAGGCACCATGAACCATAGCATGTAGCTGCTGCGCAAGCGTTGCATGATGCCGGCGCGCGCGAACGCCGCCGGGTGCCCGACCGACAGCGCCACGTACTGCTCGAAGCGCTCCGGCGCGCGCATGCACAGCAGCCAGCCAATCAGCGCGCCCCAGTCGTGGCCGACCAGGCGCGCTTTCTGGATGCCGAGCTGGTCGAGCAGCGCCAGCATGTCGTCGCAGATGTATCTGGTGCGGTAGGCCGACACTGCCGTCGGCGCATCGGTCTGGCCGTAACCGCGCATGTCGGGCACGATCACGCGGTAGCCGGCGTTCACCAGCGGACCGACCTGCTTGCGCCAGACCAGGTGGGTATCGGGGAAGCCATGCATCAGCAGCACGGCCGGCCCCTCCCCCGCAGTCATCACATGCATGCGCAAGCCGTTCACGCTCAGAATCTGCGAGGTTTCCTTCATGTGTTTCCCCTATGCGATTTCCCTGTCGGCATTCACGACACTCGGCTTCATTGTGCCCGGCTTCGCACGAGCACGGCGCTCGAACAGCGCGCCGATCTCGCCGACGATGCCGCGGCGGAACAGCAGCACGCAAATGATGAAGATCAGGCCGGTGACCATGCCCACCGATTCGCCCAGCGACGAGAACCATTCGATGCCGGTGGTTTCGGCCAGCGCCGTGCCAACGTCGCCCAGCTTGTTTTCCAGCGCCACGATGATGAAGGCGCCGATGATCGGCCCGGCCATCGTGCCCATGCCGCCAACCAGGGTCATCAGCACGACCAGGCCGGACATGGTCCAGTGCA
>DAMABW010000324.1:0-5669 GCA_031999925.1 Massilia sp.
TTTCGCTCTACATCAACTCCCCGGGCGGTTCGGTTTCCGCAGGCCTAGCGATCTTCGACACGATGAACTTCATCAAGCCGGACGTCTCCACCCTGTGCACCGGCCTGGCGGCGTCGATGGGCGCCTTCCTGCTGGCCGCAGGCGCGAAGGGCAAGCGTTTCTCGCTGCCGAACTCGCGCGTGATGATCCACCAGCCGTCGGGCGGTTCGCAGGGCATGGCCTCGGATATCGAAATCCAGGCCAAGGAAATCCTGTACCTGCGCGAACGCCTGGCACGTATCATGGCCGACAACACCGGCCAGACCATCGAGCAGATCCACAAGGATACCGACCGCGACCGCTTCATGTCGGCGGAAGAGTCCGTGGAATACGGCCTGATCGACAAGGTTCTGACGAATCGCGCTTGATGCACCCCACAAGGTGTTGCTGAAAAACGCCCGGGCGCAAACACGTTCGGGCGTTTGTTTTTTATTTCGGGTAGCATGAGGGTGTGTGCGCCGAGAGCGCGCGCGTCGTCATTGCGTTATATCCATATTCAATAGAAACCTGCCCCCATGTCTGACAAAAAATCCTCCAGCGGCGAAAAGCTTCTGTACTGCTCGTTCTGCGGCAAGAGTCAGCACGAGGTGAAAAAGCTCATCGCCGGACCATCGGTCTTCATCTGCGACGAGTGCATCGACCTGTGCAACGACATCATCCGCGACGAGACTTCGAACGTCGAATCGGTGGCGGGCGCCAAGTCCGACCTGCCGACCCCGCACGAGATCGCCGAACTGCTCGACCAGTACGTGATCGGCCAGCAAACAGCGAAGCGCATCCTGTCGGTGGCGGTCTATAACCACTACAAGCGCCTGAAGCACCTCGGCAAGAAGGACGACGTCGAACTGGCCAAGAGCAACATCCTGCTCGTCGGCCCGACCGGTTCCGGCAAGACCCTGCTGGCCCAAACGCTGGCGCGCATGCTGAACGTGCCGTTCGTCATCGCCGACGCCACCACGCTGACCGAAGCCGGCTACGTGGGCGAAGACGTCGAGAACATCATCCAGAAGCTGCTGCAAAGCTGCAACTACGAGGTGGAAAAGGCGCAGCGCGGCATCGTCTACATCGACGAGATCGACAAGATCTCGCGCAAGTCCGACAATCCGTCGATCACGCGCGACGTCTCGGGCGAGGGCGTACAGCAAGCCCTGCTGAAGCTGATCGAAGGCACCATGGCCTCGGTACCGCCGCAGGGCGGGCGCAAGCATCCGAACCAGGACTTCGTGCAGATCGACACCACGAACATCATGTTCATCTGCGGCGGCGCCTTCGACGGCCTGGCGAAGATCGTGCAAAACCGTTCGGAAAAGTCGGGCATCGGTTTCGCGGCCAGCGTCAAGAGCCAGACCCAGCGCTCGAACAGCGAGATCATGATGGAAGCCGAGCCGGAAGACCTGATCAAGTTCGGCCTGATTCCCGAACTCGTCGGCCGTCTGCCAGTGGTCGCCACGCTGAACGAATTGACCGAAGAGGCACTGATCCAGATCCTGATCGAGCCGAAGAATGCGCTCATCAAGCAGTATTCGAAACTGCTGGAAATGGAAGGCGCGGAACTGGAAATTCGCCCGGCCGCTTTGCACGCGATTGCGAAAAAAGCATTGGCGCGCAAAACCGGTGCACGCGGTTTGCGTTCGATCCTGGAGCACGCGCTGCTCGACGTGATGTATGAATTGCCGAACCAGCAAAACGTGGTCAAGGTCGTGGTTGATGAAAATACCATCACCAATGGCGCTAAACCCTTGCTGATTTACAGCGAAAGCGCAAAAGCCTCGGGCGAAAACTAAAAAATTCCGCACGGAAAGCACAAATCCACTTGTGCGCCGGGAGCTTGAAGGTACAATTTACCTCAATAAAAGCATCCGGCTTCAATCGAAAAGCCACTCTCGGCACTGTGCCGTGTAGTGGCTTTTTTATTTGAAACTGCGAGAATTTTTATCGGCGCGGCCAGCTTGCATGTCTTGAATGTCTTTTTAATTTCAAGAAATATTTAGTGGCCGGTCTTGTGTTTTCACCGTGTGCGCCCAACATCGTCTACACGCTTTTTATAAGGTATGCCATGACAACTTCGAAATTAACCGAGCAAACGACGCTGCCCCTCCTGCCGTTGCGCGACGTGGTCGTGTTTCCCCATATGGTGATACCACTGTTCGTTGGCCGCCCGAAATCGATCAAAGCCCTGGAAGCCGCGATGGAGCAGGGTAAGAGCATCATGCTCGCCGCCCAAAAGGCTGCTGCCAAAGACGAACCTTCCGCCGCAGACATCTACGAGATCGGCTGCGTCGCGAACATCCTGCAAATGCTGAAGCTGCCTGACGGCACCGTGAAGGTGCTGGTCGAAGGCGCCCAGCGTGCCCGTATCGATCACATCACCGACGCGCCGACCCACTTCGTGGCCGAGTTGACCCCGGTGCGTTCGGAAATCGGCGACGACTCCGAAGTCGAAGCGATGCGCCGCGCCATCGTCCAGCAGTTCGACCAGTACGTCAAACTGAACAAGAAAATCCCGCCGGAGATCCTCGCCTCCCTGGCCGGTATCGACGACGCCGGCCGCCTGGCCGACACCGTTGCCGCTCACCTGCCGCTGAAACTCGAGCAGAAACAGGTCATCCTGGAAATCTTCAACGTCGCCAAGCGCCTCGAGCACCTGCTCGGCCAGCTGGAAGGCGAACTCGACATCCTGCAAGTCGAGAAGCGCATCCGCGGCCGCGTGAAGCGCCAGATGGAAAAATCGCAGCGCGAGTACTACCTGAACGAACAGGTCAAGGCCATCCAGAAGGAACTGGGTGAGGGCGAAGACGGCGCCGACATCGACGAGCTCGAGAAGAAAGTCATCGCCGCCAAGATGCCGAAGGAAGCGCTGGACAAGGCCGCCGCCGAGATCAAGAAGCTGAAACTGATGTCGCCGATGTCGGCCGAAGCCACCGTCGTGCGCAACTACATCGATACCCTGGTATCGTTGCCGTGGAAGAAGAAATCCAAGGTTGCCAACGACCTGGAAAACGCCGAGAAAGTGCTGGAAGCCGAGCACTATGGCCTCGACAAGATCAAGGAACGCATTCTGGAATACCTCGCGGTGCAACAGCGCGTGGATAAACTGAAGGCGCCGATCCTGTGCTTCGTCGGTCCTCCGGGCGTCGGTAAGACCTCGCTGGGCCAGTCCATTGCCCGCGCCACGAACCGCAAGTTCGTGCGCATGGCCCTGGGCGGCGTGCGCGACGAGGCCGAGATCCGCGGCCACCGCCGCACCTACATCGGCTCGATGCCGGGCAAGGTGCTGCAATCGCTGGCGAAAGTCGGCGTGCGCAACCCGTTGTTCCTGCTCGACGAGATCGACAAGATGGGTGCGGACTTCCGCGGCGACCCGTCGTCGGCGCTGCTGGAAGTGCTGGATCCGGAACAGAACCACACCTTCTCGGACCACTACCTGGAAGTCGACTTCGACCTCTCGGATGTGATGTTCGTGGCGACCTCGAACTCGTTCAACATCCCGCCGGCATTGCTGGACCGGATGGAAGTCATCCGCCTGTCGGGTTACACCGAAGACGAGAAGACGAACATCGCCCAGCGCTACCTGCTGCCGAAGCAGATCAAGGCCAACGGCCTGCGCGACGGCGAGATCAAGGTGGAAGAGTCGGCGATCCGCGACATCATCCGCTACTACACCCGCGAAGCCGGCGTGCGTTCGCTCGAGCGTGAAATTTCGAAGATCTGCCGCAAGGTCGTCAAGATGCTGCTGCTCAAGAAAGGCGAGAAAGCGGTCGTGGTCAACGCCAAGAACCTGGACAAGTTCCTGGGCGTGCGCCGCTACGATTTCGGCGTGGCTGAGAAGGAAAACCAGATCGGCCAGGTGGTGGGTCTGGCCTGGACCGAAGTCGGCGGCGACCTGCTGACCATCGAAGCCGTCAACGTGCCAGGCAAGGGCGCCATCATCCGCACCGGTACCCTGGGCGACGTGATGAAGGAATCGATCGAAGCGGCCCGCACCGTGGTGCGCTCGCGTGCCCAGCGTTTCGGCATCAAGGCGGAAGCGTTCGAGAAGAGCGACATCCACATCCACGTGCCGGAAGGCGCGACGCCGAAGGATGGTCCGTCGGCCGGTATCGGCATGACGACGGCGCTGGTGTCGGCCTTCACCGGCATCCCGGTCCGCGCCGACGTGGCGATGACGGGCGAGATCACGCTGCGCGGCGAAGTGCTGCCGATCGGCGGCCTGAAAGAGAAGTTGCTGGCGGCGCATCGCGGCGGCATCAAGACGGTGCTGATCCCCGAGCAGAACGTGAAGGACCTGGCCGAGATTCCGGACAACGTCAAGAACAAACTCGAGATCGTGCCGGTGCGCTGGATCGAGAAGGTGCTGGAAATCGCGCTGGAACGCCAACCGGAAGCGCTGGCTGACGTGCCGGCGGTGTCGGTGACGCCAGCCCCGGCGGCCGAAGGGCAGGGCGATGTCATGAAGCACTGATCTGGAATAGATCGCAGTAAATGAAGAGGCGCCCGGGTGGCGCCTCTTTTTTTGTCGACGCTGCGCCGTTGTGGCCACGACCGGCGGATATCGTAGGGTGGGCACTACGCAGTGCCCACCCTACGGTTCGCGAATGCAAATCCGCCGGTGGCCACGCATATCGCGATTTCAATTCCGCCCGTGGCCGTGCATCCCGCGATTCCAGGTACGCCGTTGGCTATACGTGTTGCTTGACAGAAGCAAATCCCCCTTGTTTAATACGCGCTTGCAGTTTTTTGCATAAGGCGCAGCGCCGCCGCGTCAGAACGAACAAGAGGGAATAGAGTGAACAAGACAGAACTGATCGAAGAAATCGCGAAGTCCGCGGACATTACCAAGGCCTCGGCAACGCGTGCACTCGACGCCATGATCGAAGCCGTCACTGCGACGCTGAAGAAGAACGACAGTGTGACCCTGGTCGGTTTCGGCACCTTCACCGTGGGCGAGCGTGCCGCACGTACCGGCCGCGATCCGCGCACCAAGGAACCGATCAAGATTAAAGCTGCAAAGGTTCCGAAATTTAAGGCTGGTAAAGCGCTAAAAGATGCTGTAAACTAATGCCTTCTCTGCAGCGACATGCAGAGAACACCAGGCGGTAAAGCGAGACTGTGTGTCTCGCAAAGTGGGAAGCTTTGGCCTCTCTGCTTTCTGCGGCCTGGTATGCAGTACCTAGTATGTGAAGTGGAGCGGTAGTTCAGTTGGTTAGAATACCGGCCTGTCACGCCGGGGGTCGCGGGTTCGAGCCCCGTCCGCTCCGCCAGATGCAGTAGTACCGGGGCGCCACGACACGGCGCCTCAATAAGAAGAGGCGAACGCGAGTTCGCCTTTTTTTTTAACTGTGCTTTTAGGCCATTTCCTGAGTGATTGGTGACCATGTTTGATTTTGTACGTAACAACAAGCGCATCCTGCAGGGCGTCTTGCTGCTGTTGATCATTCCTTCGTTCGTGCTGGTCGGGGTCGAGAGTTATCAGAACCGCGGCGACAGCAACAATGGCGTTGCCAGCGTCGATGGCCGCAGCATCACCCAGCAGGAGTGGGACGACGCCCAGCGCCGCCAGATCGACCAGGCGCGCCAGCAGATGGGTCAGCAATTCGACCAGAAGATGTTCGACACCCCGGAAGCCAAGC
>DAMABW010000325.1:0-5666 GCA_031999925.1 Massilia sp.
GACCCGCAGCAGGGTGTTGTTCACGTTCTCGCGTTCCTCGTAATCCATGATGTGGAACATCCACAGGAAGTCGAACCAGCGCCAGAGTTCGTGGCGTCGTGCGACGAGGTCGCCCGAGAACGGCGAGAAGTACAGGGTGTCCTTGCCCGCGTCGTCGTAATGGACCGCCCACAGCGGGACCGGTCGCGCGCCGACTTCCGACGGCGCCTTGGTGACCCATTCGATGCCGCGCACGTTACCTTCACCTGCGTAGGCGGCGTCGGCCAGGGCAAGCACGGTCTCGCGGTCGATCGGGCTGATGGTCTTGCCGGTGACGGCGTCGACCAGGCTGATCTTCTTGTCCTGCCTGATTTCGTACACTTCCTTCTCCAGCAACACCTTCAGGCGAATCGAGGTAATGCCGGGATAGATATCGTGGAGTTTCGCCTGCGGGATCCTCGCGGCGGAGGCCACGAGATGCTCGCTTGGGACATGGGCAAGGTGATCGCCATGGATGACCTCGAGCGGCACCACGACCATGTAGAGCCCGCTGATCATCCACAACAGTGCCTGGACTCCGATCACCAGTCCTATCCATTTGTGGGCGCGGCGCACCCAGAAAGCTAATTGCATAATTATGTCGACATTGAGTTGTAGCGCCCGGCCTGCGGGCAGGCCGGGCGGAACTAAAAGCCCTGGTAGGCCCGATCAGAACTTGTAGCCCAGGCGCACGTGCCAGCGGCGGCCGAGCAGATCATACGTCATCGTGTCGGTGTTACCGTCCGTCCAGCTCTGAATGTACGGCGGCTTCTTGTCGAACAGGTTGTCGATACCGAACGAAATCGCCACGGCCTTGTTGAAGGCATACTTCACGCTGGCGTTGTGATAGACGACGCTTGGTGCCTGTGCGCCGATGTCGCCAGGCGCCGCGTTGATATCGTCCGCCTTGCCGATGTACTGGACCGTGTACGAGCCGGACCACGGTCCGTTCCCGGTCGTCAGCGACGCCGTCGAACGCCACTTGGCGTAGCTGCCGCGGCCTCCCGTGATCTTGCCGGCATATTCGATCACCTCCCCGCCCGGGAACGGAGCGACGTCGAACCGGTTCAGGCGCGACACATCGGCCGACAGCGACGAATTCCAGCCGTACAGCTTGAAGTCATACAAGGCGCCGAAGTCGACGCCGGAGACGCGTTGCTGGGCCGCGTTGGCCGGCTGCGAGGACAGGAAGTTGATTTCGCCGGTACGCGGGTCGCGTGTAAAGCTGGATGGGCTGCAGAAGATGTGCGACAGGCCCGGGGAGTTGTAGCACACGGCCAGCTTGGTCGAGCCGGGTACGGTCTCGATCGCGTTGTCGATCTCGATATTGAAGTAGTCGAGCGTCAGGGTCAGCGATTTCGACGGGGTCCAGACCGCGCCCACCGTAAAGGTGTCCGCCTCTTCAGGTTTCAGGTTCGGATTGCCGCCGCCGGTCGTCAGGATCGACGGGCCGAACTGGCGGAATCCCGGCGGCAAACCCGATGCCTGGCAGTTCTTGTAGACGGCCGAATTCGGGTCCATCGTGTTCCAGTTGTTGCAGGGATCGGTCGTCGTCAGGTTGCCCTCGGAAACGCCGCCGAAAAGTTCCGGCACGTTCGGCACGCGGAATGCGGTCGAGCGGTTGGCGCGCAGCTTGAGCGACGGAATCACCTGCCAGTCCAGGCCGAGCTTGTAGGTGGCCTGCGAGCCGAACAGGCTGTAGTCGGAGTAGCGCGCCGCCGCGTTTAGGTTCAGCGCGTCCACGAACGGCAGTTTCGCCAGCACCGGAACCGACAGCTCGGCGAACACCTCGCGTGCGCTGTACTCGCCGGCGATCGGATCCTGAGCAGGGGTATTGGCCGCTCCCGACACGATCAGGCTGTCGGGATTGCGCCAACCCTGCTCGCGGCGGTACTCGAAGCCGGAGGCGAACCCGACCGGTCCGGCGGGCAGCGAGAACAATTCGCCGCTGACGCTCGCGTTGAAGCTCTTCTGGTCATTGCCGCCGTGGTCGCGCGTCGTGAAGTGGATGTAGTCGAGCACCGCCTGGCTCAGATTGCCGTAGCCGAGGTAGTTGCCGCAAGGGGCAGCGCCCGGACCGGTCCCGCACGTCGCCGCGTTCAGCGTCGCATCCACACGGTCCAGGTTGATGATGTTGGTCATGCCGTCGACACCGGTATTGCGGCCCCAGTTCAGGGATGCCGACCAGTCCCAGCTGCCTGCGATCGTTCCCTTCAGGCCTGCGAGCACGCGGAAGGTGTTGGTCTCCTGGAAGAAGTAGCGCGGCCCGACTTCGGCGACGCGGCGCCGCTCTAGAGTCAGGTCCTGGCCGGTCGGATTAGTCGGATGGCTCGCGGCAATCTGAATCGGGCGGTAGACACCAATTGCGCCCGGTGTGGCAAGCTGCTCGGACTGTCGATTGGTGAACATCAGCTCGGTGAAGAGCTCGACCTTCTCGCTCAGGTGCACATTACCGAAAGCGCTGACGCCGATGCGCTTGATGGGATTGACCGCATTCAGGAACGGGTTGCTATTGTAGGCATGCTTGGCCGCGCTATAGGTTTCGAAGCCGCGCGGGTTACCGTTCGGGTCCTGGTTGAAATTGACGCGCCTCCCGTCTGCGAGCCGCGCCCGGCCCCCGATGGTCGAGGAACTGCCCGAGCAAACCAGTTCGCCGTCGTCTTCCACCAGTGCGCAAGGCGCGCGCGAGGCCAGGTTGACCGCCTCGCTTTCCGAGTAATTCAGCGAGGCGATCAGGGAGCCACGCTCGCTGCGCGTACCCCAGACCACGTCGGCCGACTTCTCGGCGCCGTCCCCTTCCGCGGTCCTGCCGTAGCGGACCGAGGCTTCGACGCCGTCGAAGGCCTTCTTGGTGATGATGTTGACCACGCCGGCGACGGCGTCGGCGCCATAGATCGCCGAGGCACCGTCCTTGAGCACCTCGACGCGCTCGATCATCGCGACCGGGATCATGTTCAGGTCGACGGAGCTGTTGGCGCCGGTGCCGCCCGAGACCACGCGCCTGCCGTTGAGCAGGACCAGCGTACGATCGATACCCAGGCCGCGCAGGTTCACTTGGGTCGTGCCGTAGCCGTTACTGGTCCAGTAGGCGCTGGACTGGTTGCCTGCGGTGCCGGCCGACGACGGCAGGCGCTGCAGCAGCGTCTCGACCGAGATCGCGCCGGAGCGCTGGATGGCGTCTGCGTCGATCACCGTGACCGGTCCGACGCCGGAAATCTGCTCCTGCCTCAGGTTGATGCGGCTGCCCGTGATCTGGACGCGTTGCATTCCCCCGCCCTCAGCGAGTTCGCCCGCCGTTGCGGGCTGCTGGGCATGAGCGGCTTGGTGCGACATCGCCAGCACAAGCGCGGCGGTCGCCGCGGGAATTGTTTTGTATTTCATTCTTCTCTCCAGGTGCATTGTTTTAGAAACCGAGATACGGGCAGGCGACGCGTTGCCGCCGATGCCAAGAGCAGTGTTTCGCCTGGGGGAGCAGGCGTGGACGAGACCAACGGTTCAGTAGTCAATACGGAAGCCAGGGGGATCCGGCCCGGCGTACGCGAGCGCAAGCGCCGGTGAGGCATGCCGGAAGTCCAGCAAGGGCTACAGGAAAGCGTCAGTCCAGACGCGAAGGGTCACGCGAGCCGTGGGGGCCGTTCGATGCGGGCGCGAATGGGCCCGGTAAAGGAAGAGAGAGGGAATAACTGTACGCTGCTGACGGCTTCTTCGAGCGCGGTCATGACAACGATAGGAGGCGGAGCGCATGCGCCGATACAGCATTGCGCGCAGGTGCCGCAGCCGGCCGCTTCATGAACGTCGCTCGTTGTTTCGCAGTCGTCGCAGTCCTGTTCGGCCTGCACGCTAGGTATATCGTGCTCGAACGCCGCGTCGTGCCCTGCTTCATGCGTGCCTGCATCGGCCATCTCATGCCCAAGCATAGCGCCGTGCTCGACGCTGGTGTCCACGGCAGGCTGGTGGTCCATGCCGCATTCGGCCGTCGCGAGCCCAGCCATGCTTCGCATAGGCAGGGAGATGACCAGCAGGCACAGGAAGAGTAATCGCAGTGACTTACACATGTGATCAATGTAGCACGGCAACAAAGAGTTTTGCACACAATTTGTTACATTTGTCCCATATTGCATACATCCCAAGATTTCCAGCACCATAACGGGTAGCACCAAGGTGCGCTGCAGTGGATCCTGACGCCAAAACGATGAGCACGTTGGCCCATGTTATTCTCGCGCTTATTGATGACTTATCAAAAACTCTGTGGCACTCAATATTCGCGATATAGCTCGGCTGGCCGAGTTCGAAATGGATACCTCAGCCTTCGGGCGAGTACGGATTGGCAGCCTGAAGGTCTCGGACGTTGACGCGGCCGAACAGGCTCACACCGAGCTGCAAGCTTCGGCAATCGATATTGCACGCCTGTTGTTCTCTCGTCTGGCACGACCGCTGGAGACGGATGAAAGCACTGGCGCCGACGACGACCCGGCCTCCGTCCATTTCCAAGGCACGGCACTCGGTGCCCAGGAAGTCGAGGAATTCGTCAGCGAGCTGGTCAAGCACAACAGCTACTTCGCCAAAGCCGCCAACGGCGAGAAGATAACCAAGAATCCGGACGAGTCGTACGCGGACTACCTCCTCAGACTCATCCTGCAATACCGGGTTAGTGAACGCGCCCGCTGGGAAAAGCTGATGCGGCCGGTAACTTCTTCCGTGTTCGGGAACGCAACACGTTCTGCGTGGGCAGAAAGCGAATTGGCCTCGAACAGGCTCGGGGCTACGCTTGACGCTTTACGCTTACAGGCGCAGTTGCCTCCTTCGCCGACGATTGTCTCGCCTCCCCCGTTCTCACCTCCGATGAAGGGCACGAACGAGCGCCTCGACAGGCTGGTGGACCGGCTCGAGGATTACCGCCCGGCCCTCGTGGATACTGCCGCTGCAATCGTTGCGCTTGAACGCACGGTTCGCGAAATGCAGGCCGATTTCGCGACCAATTCTGCCGACGCCGATCGCCGTATGTTTCGTGCGGAAATAGTCGCCATCGCCGGTTTGATCTTTGCAGCCGTAGGGTTTGCAACCTCGACCTATTTCTCGATTAAGGAAATCAACGACGACAGCGTCGTTCAAGAGCTTCACGCGATTCGTGCGGAGCAGCAGGCTGATAGGACGAAGCTGGTCAATGCACTGGAACAGGTGGCGAAGGCCCGGCAAAGTAGCGATTCGGCCGTGCCCGTGAAAGACCCTGTGGAGAAGCTGCGCCCCGCGCCCCTACGCACTTCCGCGCCAACGCCGCGTCCTGCCGAGTAATTGAACGGGTAGCGTCGACCTATCCTGTTCGCGCCCTTCTCTACATACAGACAAAGGCAATGGCGTCCGGATTCACTTTGCCGTTTTGGTGCCTCGGCAAGCAAGAAACCGTGAGGTTGCGTCAGCCCTTGGCATCCAGAGGCATCTCGTCATACACCGGTACGTGCGCATTCCACTTGAGTGGACTTGAGGCCGGCCGTGGCCGGCCAGTCTGCTCAGTGTGAAGTGGCCTGTGCGGAGGTCGACGAGCCGGTGCCGGCCCCCGATTGCCCCATGCTTCTGCACTCCTGAGCGCAGCGGCGGCAAGCCTCGGCGCAGTCCTGGCAATGCTGCGCCTGGTGCCGGCCGCACTCGTC
>DAMABW010000326.1:0-5645 GCA_031999925.1 Massilia sp.
CTCGCATCCACCAGTCCGCCGCCGCCAGCGTCGCCGCGCGGTGCTCGTGCGTGGCCGCGTGCTCGGGCCGCAGCGCCAGCGCCCGGTCGTAGCTGCGCAACGCCTCGTCGAAGCGGCCCAGCTTGTGCAGGGCCATGCCACAGCCGGCATGGGCCTCGGCCATCTTCGGGTCGACGGCCAGCGCGTGGTCGTAGGCCTCTACCGCATCGCGCAGGCGTCGTAGCAAATACAACGCATTCGCGCGTACGCACAGCGCCTGCGCATAGCGCGGCTGGCCGGCCAGCGCGCGCTCGGCGCTTTCCAGCGCGGCCTGCGGTTGGCCCAGGTCGAGCAGCGCCGCCGCGCGGTTGCAGGCCGCTTCCGGATACAGCGAACGCAGCGCCAGCGCGCGGTCGTAGCTGCCGATTGCTTCCTGCGCGCGCCCGAGTTTGCGCAGCGCGTTACCGCGGTTGGCAAAGGCCATCGCATAGGAGGGGTTCAGGCGCAGCGCCTGGTCGTAGCTGGCCAGCGCCTCGGCGCTGCGGCCCAGGTCCTGCAGGGCTGCGCCGAGGTTGCAGTGGGGCGCGGCCTGGGCCGGGTTGATGGCGATGGCCCGCTCGATCAGGTCGACGGCGAGCGCCGCATCGCCCTGTTGGCGCGCAATCACGCCGAGCAGGTGCAGGGCGTCGAACTGCTGCGGCACGGCGGCCAGCACCTCGCGGTACAAGGCCTGCGCCTGCGCCAGCCGGCCTGCCTGGTGATGTGCGACGGCTTGCCGCAACAGCTGCGTCATGTCGCCCGGTCCTGCCTGTGTCATGCCTGCCTTTCGAATGTGGATCGGCGCAAGGATACCGCAAGCGCCTGTCACCCAGCCAGGCGCTCCGCTATCATTCCATCTTCACAACAATAAGAGACCTGCCATGCGCCGCTGGACCCGCACACTCGCCGTCACCGCCCTCACCCTGATTGCCGCCGTCACCGCCCACGCGGCCGAACCGCGCACCCTCTTGCTCACCGCCGACCGTGTCTGGACCGGCGACGGCCAGGCTAGAACCGGCTGGGCGGTACTGGTGGGCGATGGTCGCATCCAGGCGGTTGGCCCGGCGGACAAGATCGCGGTCCCGGTCGACGCCGAGCGCATCGCCCTGCCCGGCAAGACCTTGATCCCCGGCCTGATCGACCTGCACTCGCATGTGCTGCTGCACCCGTATAACGAAACCACCTGGGACGACCAGGTGATCAAGGAACAGGTCGAATACCGCACCCTCCTCGCCGGCAAGCACGCACAGGAGACGCTGCAAGCCGGCTTCACCACCCTGCGCGACCTCGGCACCGAAGGCGCGAACTACGCCGACGTCGCCGTCAAGCGCGCCATCGAGGGAGGCGTGGTCGACGGCCCGCGCCTGCTGATCGCCACGAAAGCCATCGTGGCCAGCTTCAGCTATGGCCCGGCCGAACGCAGCTACCGTCCAGACATGGAGATTCCCTACGGCGCCCAGCCGGCCACCGGCGTCGACGAAGTGACCAAGGCGGTGCGCGAGCAGGCCGCGCACGGCGCCGACTGGATCAAGTTCTACGCCGACTACCGCACCGGCGTCGACGGCAGCAGCCGCCCGACCTTCACCATCGAGGAAATGAAGGCGATGGTGGCCGCCGCCCACGTCACCGGCCGCAAGGTTGCGGCGCACGCCAGCACCGACGAGGCGATCCGCATGGCGGTGCTGGCCGGGGTCGACACGATCGAGCATGGCTATGGCGCCAGCGAAGCCACCTTCCGCCTGATGAAGGAGCGCGGCACCGCGTACATCCCGACGCTCACGGCGCCGGAAGCGATCGGCGAATACTTCCAGAAGCACGTGCGCGGCGGCGAGCCGACGCCGTCGATGAAGGAGGCGGCGCGGGCGTTTGCGCTGGCGCGCAAGGTGGGGGTCGTGATCGGGAACGGCAGCGACGTCGGCGTGTTCACGCACGGGACCAATGCGCGCGAGCTGGAATGGATGGTGCGGCTGGGGATGACGCCGACGGAAGCGCTGCGCGCGGCGACTTCGGTGGCGGGCGAGATTCTTGGCAAGGGCAAGGACCTGGGGCGCCTGGCGCCGGGCGCGCTGGCGGACGTGGTGGCGGTGGAGGGTGACCCGACGGCGGATATCGCGGCCCTGCGCAAGGTGGGCTTCGTGATGAAAGGCGGGAAGGTCTACCGCAAGCCGTAGGGTTGGCACTTGTGCCCACGCGGTCGTACCCCTACCCACCCCTACTGTCAAATGGAATCGGCGACATTCGCGATCCACCGGGTTAACGTTTCGACATGCATGCGATTCACCGCGTGGGCTCGAGAGCCCACCCTACGAGACTCTTGAACCCACCATTGCACACGACGACATGCACCCGCACCCACCGCGGGTACAAATACCCACCCCACATTGGTGCACCGCCGCACCACGGCCTGTCATCCGTTTTATTGATATCCGCCATCAATACGGACATCAACAAACCATATGACGGTCATTCACGGACCTGCGGATATCCACAATATCCACCCGCGAGCGTTTTTGTGATGATGCGATCACCATCAACCTCTCGAGAAGAGTTGTCATGAAAAAGCCATTTTATAAAATCCTGTACGTACAGGTTCTCTTCGCCATCGTGCTGGGCGTGCTCTTGGGCGTGCTCTATCCCGAACTCGGCGAGAAGATGAAGCCTTTGGGAGACGGCTTCATCAAACTGATCAAGATGATCATCGCACCGGTCATCTTCTGCACCGTGGTGGCGGGTATCGCCGGCATGCAGGACATGAAGAAGGTCG
The DNA here is from genome assembly GCA_031999925.1 of Massilia sp. GTDB lineage: Bacteria > Pseudomonadota > Gammaproteobacteria > Burkholderiales > Burkholderiaceae_D > Telluria. Next base: position 2,783 of record DAMABW010000326.1, read on the forward strand.
GCCGCGTCGGCGGCAAGGCCCTGCTCTACTTCGAGGTCGTGTCGACCTTCGCGCTGGTGATCGGCCTGCTGGTGGCGAACATCGCCAAGCCGGGCGCCGGCTTCAACGTCGACGTCGCCCACCTCGATACCAAGGCGATCGCCCAGTACACCGAGAAGGCCTCGCACCAGAGCACGGTCGAGTTCCTGATGAACATCATCCCGAACACCTTCGTGGATGCCTTCGCCAAGGGCGACATCCTGCAGGTGCTCCTGATCGCGATCCTGTTCGGCGTGGCGCTGTCGATGCTGGGTGAGCGCGGCCGTCCGATGACCAAGATCATCGACGACTTCTCGCACGTGATCTTCGGTGTCGTGAACATCGTCATGAAATTGGCCCCGATCGGCGCCTTCGGCGCAATGGCCTTCACCATCGGCAAATACGGCCTGGCCTCGCTGGTCCCGCTGGCAAAGCTGATGGGTTCGTTCTACCTGACCTGCTTCCTGTTCGTGGTCCTCGTGCTGGGCACCATCGCCAAGATGACCGGCTTCTCGATCTTCAAGTTCATCTCCTACATCAAGGAAGAACTGCTGATCGTGCTCGGCACCAGCTCGTCGGAGTCGGCCCTGCCGGCCCTGATGCGCAAACTGGAAAAGCTGGGCTGCTCGAAGTCGGTGGTGGGCCTGGTGGTCCCGACCGGTTACTCGTTCAACCTGGACGGCACCAACATCTACATGACGATGGCCGCCCTGTTCGTTGCCCAGGCAACCAACACCGACCTGACCCTGACCCAGGAACTGACCATCCTCGCCGTGGCGATGCTGACCTCGAAAGGCGCATCGGGCATCACCGGCGCCGGCTTCATCACCCTGGCGGCAACCCTGGCCGTGGTCCCGACCATCCCGGTGGCCGGCATGGCGCTGATCCTCGGTATCGACCGCTTCATGAGCGAGTGCCGCGCCCTGACCAACTTCGTCGGCAACGGCGTGGCCTCGGTGGTGGTGTCGAAGTGGGAAAAGGAACTCGACCACGACCGCATGAACGCCGTCCTGAACGGTACCTACGTCGAACCGGCCGAGACCATCGACCCGGTCGTCGGCACCCCAGTGATCCAGAAGGCAGCCTGAGTCGCTTCTGCTCTGCTATAAAAACCGCGCCTCGTGCGCGGTTTTTTTTCGTCCCGCCGACCTGCTGATCGATGACGGCTTCGCCGCCTGAGCCCATCGCGGCCGGCCGGGCGCGCCGCACGTGGAAATGCTAAGATCGATTGACTGAAACACAAGATCGATGTGCATTACACGAAAGGACACCGGCATGAGCAGTTCCACCACGGCGCACGACTTCGACGCCGCCATCGCCCTCGCAAGCATCGGCGACAACGAGGCGCAGGGCCAGACCCACCCCGCCTACGGCAACATGGTCGGCCCCTTCGGCGGCGTCATCGCCGCCACCCTGCTGAACGCGGTCATGCACCACCCCGAACTGCTGGGCGAGCCGGTCTCGCAAACCGTCCACTTCGCCGCACCGATCGCCGACGGCGGCTTCACGGTGCAGACGCGCGTGATGCGCACGAACCGCACCACCCAGCACTGGCATGTGGAGCTGATTCAGAACGGCGAAGTGGCAGCCTTCGCCACGGCGGTCACCGCCGTGCGCCGCGAAACCTGGTCCGCCCTCGATGCGCGCTTTCCCGAAGTGCCGCCGGCCAGCAGCATCGCCCCCTCCCCGCACATCGCGCGTGCCGCCTGGACCGGCCGCTACGAAATGCGCTTCATCGACGGCGCACCCGGCGCGCCCGACACCGACAGCGACAGCTCGCAATCGACCATGTGGATCCGCGACACCCCCGAGCGCCCGCTCGACTACCAGTCGCTGGCCGCCCTGTGCGACGCCTTTTATCCGCGCATCTTCGTGCGCCGCCCGAAGTGGGTGCCGATCGGAACCGTGGCGCTGACCACCTTCTTCCATGCGGATGCCGCCCAACTGGCCGCGCAAGGCAGTGCGCCCCTGCTCGGCGTGGCGCGTGCCCAGCGCTTCGGCAACGGCTTCTTCGACCAGAGCGCTGAGATGTGGAACGAGCGCGGCGAACTGCTGGCGACCAGCCATCAGGTGGTGTACTTCAAGGAGTGAGCGCGGCTGCCGTTCCCGATCATTAAATTTTCCTCGATCGATTACCAACAAATGATAGCGAACTGATATGATTTGTTGATAATTTCTTTGAGGAAAGCATTATACCCGCCGTGACCGCATCCCGACCTGGTCTTGCCCCACGCCATACGCTAACGACGCTCCTATACGTACTGGCGCTGGCGCCCGGCCTGGTGCTTGCCGGCAAGCGCGTCTACCGCTGCACCGGCAGCGACGGCAAGGTAGCGTTCCAGGGACAGCCCTGCCCCGGCGCCCTGCCGCCCGCCACCACTGCCGCTGTCACCGCCGCGCCGGCGCGGACCACCGTGCCATCGCCGTATCGCCGCCGCTTCCGGGAATGAAGCAATGGGCGGCGGACGCGGACGTCGTGGTGGTGTCGGGTTACGCACCGTCCGCCCGGCTGACCCAGGTCGATATCGACCACCGCGCACGGCCGGTACTGGTGGTGCTCAGCGCCTACGAAAGCACGATGTGGAAAGTGGTGCCCGCGCCGGGTACCCGCATCAAGGCAATCGTGGTCTCCAGCAGGGAAAGCACGCCCCGCTTCGACGTGCAGGCGCCGGCGGGGGTGCCGGTCCAGTTCGACCGCTTGCCTTATGCCGACGAGGCGGAAAACATCAACTTCCGCGAACTGATGAAACAGCTGAACGCCCGCTACGGCGTCGAACGGGTGCTGGCCTTGCGCGGCGGGCACAAGCTGCCGGCGCAGGTTTCGGTGCGCGGGCCGTTCGCGCCC
>DAMABW010000327.1:0-5637 GCA_031999925.1 Massilia sp.
TGGCGCGGCCGGATGGACGGGCCCGCCATCCGTTCCGTTTCCAGGAGCGTGTTTCAGGCATTCATGCCGCATCGGCCGTTTTGCTGGAAAAGCAGAAACAGCTCGGCGGCTTCGATGCCGGGCTGTTTCGGGAGCGCATCCTGGTCAACTGTTCCTCTCTCGGCTATCCGCTGTCTCTGGAGGCGCATTGAGTCCGGGTTCGGCTCCACGGCGGCAGGGCGCGCTAAAGACACTGTTACTGCTGCTTCTGCTGGAGGTGTTCCAGTCCTCTGCCAGCGCACACGACGCACTCGAGCCTTGTCGTGATGAACGCAACGATCCGTATCACACGCGTGTCAATGGTCTCATCGACAAGGCCGTCGGAAAGCCATCGTCAATCCGGCTTACGACGTATCCCTCATTCGCGTCCGAATCCGGATTGAGAATCGTCGGAAACGAACTCTATTTTGTGGAGTTCGCAAGGTCCTTCTGGGACGAGTCGTTTGAACAGGTGTCCAAGCATGAGTACCGGATGAATTTCAAGAAGCCGGATATCCGCACGAGGACGCGCCATGCTCCGCTGAGCGCGCTGGCCGCGGACCGGATCAGGCGCGTGTATGCCTCGGCGATCGCGCAGCCAAAGGAATCGGGCCACATGGGATTGGATGGCGTCAGTTACGTGTTCACGACATCCGACGGCGCCTGCGCCTGGACCTGGTCTCCCGAACCATCGACGCGAACCGGCAGGTTGGTCGAGCTACTGAAACGTCTGGAAAAGCATGCCACGTTATCGCTGCCGATCGATCTGCAGCGCAGCGAGAAGAACATCATGCAACTCGTCCGGGTCATGGAAGCCGATTAGCGATGGGCGGTGCCTGATTGGAAACGGCTTACCCCGCGGCCGCCATGACGGGTGCTGGCTGCACCAACTGCAAATTGGCAGCGCCAGTGCGTAGCGGCGTCACCGTCCCATCGAACTGATAGCTACTCGCTTCGTGCAGCTCCCACGCCCCTTCGCCCAGTAGACGCAGCACGTGCGTGTGGTGGCGCAGCACGGCCGGGCGGTGCGCGATGCTGATCAGGGTCGTACCGCTTTCGCGCAGGCAGGCATACAAGGAGGCTTCGTTGGCGCTGTCGAGCGCACTGGTCGCTTCGTCGAGGATGACGATGCCTGGCGCATGCACCAGCACGCGGGCAAATGCCAGGCGCTGCTGTTCGCCGACCGACAGCAGCTTTTCCCAGTCCTGCACGGCGTCCAGCCCGCCCACGCGCTCGGCCAGGCGCGGCAGGTGCACCTGTTCCAGGATCGCCAGCAGCTGCGCGTCATCCAGCCCTGATTGTCCGCTCGGGTACAGCAGCTGGCTGCGCAGCGTGCCTGCCTGCAGGTAGGGCTGCTGGGGCAGGAAGAAGCAGCTCTCCAGCGGCGGGTGGTGGATGGTACCGCTACCGGTGTTCCACAGTCCCGCGATGGCACGCAGCAGCGAACTCTTGCCGCAGCCGCTTTCGCCGGTAATCAAGAGCGCGTCGCCCGGCTTCAGGCTCAGGCTCAGCTCCTTGATCAGCACCCGCTCGGATGCCGGCGGATGCAGGGTCAGGGATTCCAGCGCGAGGTGGCTGGAAGGCTGCATCCGGATGCACGGCTGCCCGGCGTCGGCAGCGGCGCTGGTGGCATTTGGCTCCGTCTCCGGCAGCATCAGCCGCGACAGGGCTTGCAGGCGGTCGATGCCCGCCACGAAGCGGCTCAGGCTCTCGAAGTTATCGACGATTACGCCAACGGCGGTCAGCACCGCCGTGAACGCGCCGGCCGCCTGCACCGCACGGCCTACTTCCAGCTCGCCCGACAGCACGCCCTGGGCCAGGATCACGAAGGGCAGCACCAGCGTCAATTGGCTGAAGGTGCGCTGGAACAGGTTCAGCGAACACTGCTTCCTGATCAGCTGCGCGAAGTTCTTGATCACGCTGTCGAACTTGCCGTCGATGTGCGCGCGTTCCTGCGCCTCGCCGCGGTAGAAGGCGATCGATTCGGCATTCTCGCGCAGGCGCATCAGGCTGAAACGGAAGTCCGCCTCGCGCCGCAGTTGCCAGAAATTCAGCTGGATCAGCGGATTGCCGAAGACGTAGAGGGCGACGACGGTGCCCACCAGCGCATACACTGCCAGCACGCCGACCAGCACCTTGGAGATCGACCACAGCACGGCGCTGAAGGCCACCAGTTGCATGATCGAGCCGATGAAGATCAGCAGGAAGTGGATCGACCGGCCGGTGAAGGTGTTGATGTCTTCGCTGATGCGCTGGTCGGGGTTGTCGATCTCGCTGTTCGAGCCGAGCGCGTAGTACTTGCGGCCTGTCAGGTAGCCGTCGAGGAAGCGGCCGGTGAGCCAGCGCCGCCACCCGTTGGCGAAGCGGTCGCGCATGTAGTAATAGAAGGCATACACCGGCACCGCAAAGGCCAGCACGAACAGGCAGGCGCGTACCGCATTCCAGAAGCGGTCGCTGTTCCTGCCCGCCAGCGCCGAGGTCATTTCGCCGGCCTGGTTGTTCAGCATGACGGCCAGCTTGGTCTCGACCAGCATCAGCACGATCAGGAACAGGAGCAAGGCCCAGGCACTGCGTTTTTCCTCGCCCAGCCAATACGGCTTGGCCACGTTCACGAACTGCTTCCATGCATCCAGCGACAAGGCCGCCGCCCGCCGCTTGTCGTTCGATGACACCGGGTCCTCGGTGGTCCCGGTGGCGGAAGGTGCGGAGCTGGGCGTGTTCATGATTCGTCACTTGCTGTGGTCAACCGGCGGTTGCTTTACGACCCCAGCATATGACCGCGCACGGCCCTGTTCAGTGCGGAAACAAACACAGCATGTATTTATACTTTCCTGCTAGAACGCATATTCGGCGCGGGCGTAGTAGCTGCGGCCGTTGATGCCGAAGGGGCAGGTTTCCCAGCAGTGGGTGAAGCCCATCTGTGGGAAGGGGGCGGCGCGCACCGGGTCCCAGCGCGTCGGGTAGGTGTCGAAGACGTTGTTGGCGCCGGCCGACAAACTCAGGTTGCGCGTGACCGAAAAACGCAGCGCCAGGTCGACCAGCCACTTGGCATTCCAGGTCTGCACATAGGGCGCGGTGAAGCCCTGGCCCTGCACTTCGCCATAGTAATTCGCGCGCAGGTTCGCGTTCCAGGCACCGCGCGTGTAGTCGGCGGCCACCACGTGGTGCTGGCGCGGCTGGCCGCGTTCGATCAGCGTCACCTGCGCATCGTCGAACAACTGGGCGCCGCTCAGCACGCTCGATTGCGAATGGCGCGCTTTTACTTTGGTGCGGTTCAGGCCCAGTTGGCCGGACAGCACCAGCTTGCCGCCGGCGACGCCGCGCGTGGTGTGCTCGGCGGTGATGTCCAGTCCGCGCGTTTCGGTGTCGATCGCGTTGGTGAAGAACTGGGCCTGGCCGACGCGCAGCGGCGCCAGGATGGTGCGGATCGGGCAGGCGGCCGGTGTGGGGCAGGCGCCGGTCTCGGGCGAGATCGTGCTGGAAAAGACGATGCGGTCGTCGATGTCGGTGCGCCAGACGTCGGCCGTGATGCTGAAGTTCGGCGCCGGGCGCAACACGATGCCGGCGCTGGCGCTGCGCGAGGTCTCGTCCTTCAGCGGCGCGATGCCGAAGGCGCGCGTCACCGGGCTGCCTTCGCGTGCGGTGAGGGTGTCGGTGAGCACGCCGGCACCGTTCAAATTGGTCGACACCGAGCTGTAGAACTTCTGCTGCACCGAGGGCGCCCGGAAACCCGTGGAGGCGCTGGCGCGCAAGGCGACACTGCGGCTCGGGTCGTAGCGCGCGATGAGCTTACCCGTGGTGGTGCTGCCGAAGTCGGAATAGCGCTCGCGCCGCAGGGCCGAGCCGAGCGTGAGCCGGTCGCTCCATTTGTGTTCGGCGTCGATATAGAAGGCGGTGTTGTGGCGGCCTTCGTAGACTTCATTGGCCGGCGTATAGCCGGGGAAGCCCTGGATGCCGGCCTGGGCGATGCCGCCGTGCTGGTCGCGGATGCGCAGGGCTGGGTTGTTGGTGCGGCCGTACTGGTACGACACCGGCTCGCCCGCCTCGATGCGGTAGCTGTCGCGCCGGTACTCGAAGCCGGCGCCGACGAAGATCGGCTGGTCCAGGAAGTGCAGCGTGCCCTTCAGGTCGAGGTTGAAGGTCGACTGGTGGAAGCCCAGCGTGCCGGTGTAGGCTTCGAAGGGCGACTCGCACTTGCAGGGATTTTCGTACCAGTAGCTGACGTTGATCGAATTGCGTTCGTTGAACACCAGTTCGCTGCGGCCGTGGTTGAAGCTGGCATCATATTTCCAGCCGCCGCCGAGTTCCCCGCGGTAGCCGAGGGCCAGCGAGGCATCGCGCACCTCGGTGCGGATCTCGGGCAGGAAGCCGTCCGGGTACACGGCCGGCACGTTGCGCGCATCCTCGCGTGGGCGGAAGAAACCGGCCGCTTCGCCAGTGCGCTTCGAGGCGCCGCCGAACAGGTAGAGCTCTCCGCCGCCCAGCGGCAGCGCGGCATTCGTCCAGACATGGCTGTCTTTCGCGCGGCTGTCGCCGATGCGCTGGGTCACGCGCGCCGGTGTCACGCGCAGTGTATCGGGACCGGCGCGGTTGGTTTCATCGCGCCGGCGCGCCTCGAGCGCCAGGGACAGGTAGCCGCCGTTCGCGCCCAGCGCAAAGCCGTGGTACGCGCTGGCGCCAAAGGTGTCGCCGTCGCCTTCGGAGGTGGTGCTGGCGCTGGCGCCGACCAGGCTTTTGCCGGCCCCTTCCTTGAGCACGATGTTGATCACGCCGGCAATCGCGTCCGAGCCGTACTGGGCGGCGGCGCCGTCGCGCAGCACCTCGATGTGGTCGATGGCCGACATCGGGATCGCATTGATGTCGGTGCCGGCCGAGCCGCGCCCGACTGTCTGCTGCACGTTCACCAGCGCCTGCTGGTGGCGCCGCTTGCCGTTCACCAGTACCAGCAACTGGTCCGGCCCCAGGCCGCGCAGGGTGGCCGGGCGGATGATGTCGGTGCCGTCGCTGATGAAGGTGGTCGTGAAGTTGAACGAAGGGTCGAGTTCCTGCAGCGCCTTGCCCAACTCCAGGGTGCCGGTCGAGGCCAGGTCCCTGGCGCCGACCAGGCCGACCGGCACCGCCGTGTCGAGGGCCGAGCGGGCGGCGGCGCGCGAGCCGATCACCACCACGGTCTGGGGCGTCTCCCCGTCGGCAGTCTGCGCCTGCGCATGAGGAAAGGCGGCCAGCAGGGCGGCGGCGAGCAGGGTGGGGTGCAGCATGGGGTGGGTCATCGCGGTTCCTCTTGAAGATGGTCATTGACCGAGAAATCTTGCTCGCGATAACTCTTCTGGACTTGCGATGCGACAACACCGGCAAGGGAAGACTGCTGCTTGTGTCTAACTGGCCACACCTAGCTGAACCGTCTGTTTATTTCCTCTAGACAATAAAGTAAAGTTGCCATGTTGAAATTACAAACAGACAATCGAAAGGTGTGCAATGGATTTGGTGTACAAGAACGAGCGCTCGCTGTTCGTCGTGATGCTGGTGTTGTCGCTGATCGTCTGGGCCGGCCTGGTGGCGGGCATGGGCGGGGCGGTGTTCGGTTATGCGCTGATGTTCTTCCTGTTCTACTGCTTCGCG
>DAMABW010000328.1:0-5624 GCA_031999925.1 Massilia sp.
CGGGTACGCTCGCCAACACCGGCGAACACGGACAGACCCGAGTGCGCTTTAGCGATGTTGTTGATCAGTTCCATCATGTTGACGGTCTTGCCGACGCCGGCGCCGCCGAACAGGCCGACTTTACCGCCTTTGGCGAACGGGCAGACCAGGTCGATAACCTTGATGCCGGTTTCCAGCAGGTCGGTCGACGGCGACAGCTCGTCGTACACAGGCGCCGAGCGGTGGATCGAAGCCATGCGCTCGTTGCTGACCGGGCCGCATTCGTCGATCGGGTTGCCCAGCACGTCCATGATACGGCCCAGGGTGGCGACGCCAACTGGAACCATGATCGGGTTGCCGGTGTTCTGGATGGTCATGCCGCGACGCAGGCCTTCCGAGGAGCCCAGCGCAATGGTACGGACGATGCCGTCACCCAGCTGCTGCTGCACTTCCAGGGTCAGTGCGGAGCCTTCCATTTTCAGTGCGTCGAAAACCTTCGGCATCGCGTTACGCGGGAATTCCACGTCGACCACTGCGCCGATACACTGAACGATTTTGCCATCAGCCATGTTCGTTCCTTCAGATATAGTTAAATTCGTGTTTTAGACCGCTGCCGCGCCGGCGACGATCTCGGAGAGTTCTTTGGTAATCGCTGCCTGGCGGGTCTTGTTGTAGACCAGCTTCAGTTCGCCGATGACGCTGCCTGCGTTGTCGCTCGCGGCCTTCATCGCCACCATGCGTGCCGATTGCTCGGACGCCAGGTTTTCGGCGACAGCCTGGTACACCAGGGCCTCGACATAACGCACCAGCAGTTCGTCGATCACGACCTGCGCTTCCGGCTCGTAGATGTAATCCCACGAGATGCCGCCCTTTTCCTGTTCCAGGTGCTTGGCCGGCAGCGGGAGCAGCTGCTCGACGACCGGTTCCTGCTTCATCGTGTTGATGAACTTGGTGTAGCACAGGTAAACCGCGTCCAGCTGGCCGTCCTGGTATGCGTCGAGCATGACCTTGATCGGGCCGATCAGCTTTTCCAGGTGCGGCGTATCGCCGATCTGGGTCACCGACGACACCAATTTGACACCCACACGGTTCAGGAAGCCCAGGCCCTTGTTGCCGATGGCAACTGCCTCGATGCGGTTGCCCGCCGCTTCCAGTTCGCGCGACTTCTGCGTCACCTGGCGCAGGATGTTGGTGTTCATGCCGCCGCACAGACCCTTGTCGGTCGTGACGACGATGAAGCCGACAGCTTTTGCCTGCACGTGCTTGGCTTGCGCCATGAACACGTGGGTGTACTCCGGATTTGCGCCGGCCAGATTGGCGGTGATGTTCCGAACTTTCTCACTGTAGGGACGGGCGGCGCGCATACGGTCCTGCGCCTTGCGCATTTTCGATGCGGCGACCATTTCCATCGCCTTGGTGATCTTCTTCGTATTCTCTACGCTCTTGATCTTGCCACGAATCTCTTTGCCTACTGCCATGAGTCCTTACTCCTTCCGGTCACCGGCAGCGCTTTCTGCAAGCGCTGCCGGATCCTTCATTTCAATTAGAATGCGCCGGACTTTTTGAAATCAGCAATGGCGGCCGCGAGTGCTGCGTCGGCGTCCTTGTCCAGTTGCTTGGTTTCTTCGATCTTCGACAGGAGCGCTGGCTGCTTGGTCTTCAGGTAGCCATGCAGGCCGCTCTCGAATGCCAGCACTTGCTTGACTTCGATGTCGTCGAAATAGCCCTTGTTGACGGCGTACAGCGAAGCGGCCATCAGCGACACCGGCAGCGGCGAGAACTGCGGCTGCTTCAGCAGTTCGGTCACGCGTGCACCGCGGTCCAGCTGCTTGCGGGTCGATTCGTCCAGGTCCGATGCGAACTGCGCGAACGCAGCCAGTTCACGGTACTGGGCCAGGTCGGTACGGATACCGCCCGACAGGTTCTTGATGACCTTGGTCTGTGCCGCACCACCGACGCGCGAGACCGAGATACCGGCGTTGATCGCAGGACGGATACCGGCGTTGAACAGCGAGGTCTCCAGGAAGATCTGGCCGTCGGTAATCGAGATCACGTTGGTCGGCACGAAGGCCGAGACGTCGCCCGCCTGGGTTTCGATGATCGGCAGTGCGGTCAGCGAGCCGGTCTTGCCGGTCACGGCGCCGTCGGTGAACTTCGACACGTAGTCGGCGTTCACGCGTGCTGCGCGCTCGAGCAGACGGCTGTGCAGGTAGAACACGTCGCCTGGGTACGCTTCGCGGCCTGGTGGGCGGCGCAGCAGCAGGGAAATCTGGCGGTAGGCGACTGCTTGCTTCGACAGGTCGTCGTACACGATCAGCGCGTCTTCGCCGCGGTCGCGGAAGTATTCGCCCATCGCGCAGCCCGAGTAGGCCGAGATGTACTGCATGGCGGCCGATTCCGACGCCGATGCTGCAACGACGATGGTGTACTCCATCGCGCCGTGCTGTTCCAGCGAACGCACGATGTTCTTGATAGTCGAAGCCTTCTGGCCGATTGCAACGTACACGCAGGTGACGTTCTGGCCTTTCTGGTTGATGATCGCGTCGACAGCCACAGCCGATTTACCGGTCTGGCGGTCACCAATGATCAGCTCGCGCTGGCCACGGCCGATCGGCACCATCGCGTCGATCGACTTGATGCCGGTCTGCATAGGCTGCGACACCGACTCACGGGCGATAACGCCAGGAGCGATCTTTTCGATCGGGGCGGTCAGTTTCGCATCGATCGGACCTTTGCCGTCGATCGGCTGGCCCAGTGCGTTGACCACGCGGCCACGCAGTTCAGGACCGATCGGCACTTCCAGGATGCGGCCGGTGGTCTTGACGGTGTCGCCTTCCGAGATGTGCTCGTACGAGCCCAGGATGACCGAGCCGACCGAGTCGCGCTCGAGGTTCATCGCCAGACCGAAGGTGTTGCCCGGGAATTCCAGCATCTCGCCCTGCATCACGTCCGACAGACCATGGATGCGGCAGATACCGTCGGCGACGGAGATCACCGTGCCTTGATTGCGAACGTCAGCCGAACCTTCGAGGCCCTGGATGCGGCTCTTGATCAGTTCGCTGATTTCAGATGAATTAAGTTGCATGAGTGCTAACTCCTAATAGTTTCTTGATGCGTAGGGCAAGGACGTGAATGCGGAGATGCGTGCGAAGTTCGCTTACGACACCAGCGCAACATGCATCTGTTGCAGCTTGGCGCGTACCGAGGTATCGAGCACTTCATCACCGACCACCACGCGCACACCACCGATCAGCGACGAATCGACGGTCACCGTTGGGTTGAGCTTGCGGCCGAATTTCTTTTCCAGCGTACCGACCAGCTGCGCGGTTTGCGCGTCGGTCAGGTCGAAGGCGCTGAAGATGGTCGCGTCGGCAGCACCTGCCTGCGCGTTCTTCAGTTCCTGGAACTGCGCGCCGATCTGCGGCAGCAGCGCCATGCGGCCGTTTTCGGCCAGCATCGTCAGGAAGTTCGACGCCTCCGGGGTCACCGGCGACTTCACCAGCGAGGTCAGCGTAGCGACCAGGTCGGTTGCGGTCAGTTTCGGATTGGCGGCAAACGCCTGCACATCAGGGTTGGCGCCGATCTGGGCCAGCTCGGACACCAGGTCGGACCAGGCTGCCATGTTGCCCGATTGGGCAACACGGAACAGCGCTTCGGCGTAGGGACGGGCGACGGTTGCGAGTTCAGCCATGATTACAGCTCGGCCGACAGTTGCGACAGCAGGGCGGCGTGCGCTTCTGCGTTCACTTCGCGCTTCAGGATCTGCTCGGCGCCTTGCACTGCCAGAGCGGCCACCTGGCCACGCAGTTCTTCGCGCACGCGCGTTACTTGCTGCTCGGCGTCGGCCTTGGCGTTGGCGACGATACGGGCGGCTTCTTCAGCGGCGGTCTTCTTGGCTTCGTCGATGATCAGCGCTGCGCGCTTTTCGGCGTCGGCGATGCGCTTCTGGCCTTCGTCACGGGCGCCGGCCAGTTCGGCCTGCACGCGCTTCTCGGCGGCTGCCAGGTCGGCCTTGCCGCGGTCGGCAGCTGCCAAACCGTTGGCGATCCGCTCAGCGCGCTCGTCGAGTGCCTTCATCAGCGGCGGCCACACGAATTTCATCGTGAAGAACGCCAGGACGAGGAAGACGGCGAGCTGTGCAAACAGAGTTGCGTTAAGGTTCACGGTTTTTCCCTTCTCACAAAAACGGATGCCGAACCGCGATGGTTCGGCCCTTCAAACCAATTTGCCAGGTAATTAAACCGGGGTGAACGGATTTGCGAATGCGAACAGCATGGCGATACCAACGCCGATCAGGAATGCCGCGTCGATCAGGCCAGCCAGCAGGAACATCTTGGTCTGCAGGGTGTTCATCAGTTCAGGCTGACGTGCCGAAGCTTCCAGGTATTTACCGCCCATGATAGCGATACCGATACATGCGCCGATAGCGCCGAGGCCGATGATCAAACCGCAAGCCAGTGCAACAAAAGAAACGTCAGTCATGATTACTCCAAAAAGTTAATTTAAAAACAGATTAAAAACTACAACTTCGTTACAACCACTATCTAGTTCGATGCTTGCGGCGCCGATCAGTGGCCTTCGTGGGCCTGACCGAGGTACACCAGCGTCAGCATCATGAAGATGAATGCCTGCAGGAACACGATCAGGATGTGGAAGATCGCCCAGATCGAGCCTGCGATTACGTGGCCGACGAAACCGAAGACGGTGGCGGTCGAACCAAGCAAAGCGATCAATAGGAACAGCAGCTCGCCGGCGAACATGTTGCCGAACAGTCGCATACCCAGCGACACCATTTTTGCTGCGTATTCGATGATGTTCAGCAGCAGGTTGAACGGCGCCATGTAGATGCCGAACGGTGCTGCGAACAGTTCGTGGAGCCAGCCGCCCAGGCCCTTGATCTTGATGCCGTAGTACAGCATCAGGATCAGCACGCCCAGCGAAATGCCGATGGTGCCGTTCAGGTCGGCGGTCGGGACCACGCGGTGGTAAGGGAACAGGTGCTCGACGCCGAACCATTTGAAGGCTTCGGAGAAGATGTCGACCGGCAGGAAGTCCAGCGAGTTCATCAGGGCGACCCAGACGAACACGGTCAGTGCGGCCGGGGCGATGAAGCTGCGGTCGCCATGGACGATGGATTTCGACTGGTTTTCCACCATCTCGACCAGCATCTCGACGGCAGCCTGGAAGCGGCCCGGCACGCCGGCGGTGGCTTTACGCGCCGCCATCCACATGATCAGGCAGCCGATGACGCCCATGGCGATCGACCAGAACAGGGTGTCGTAATGGAGCACGCTGAAGTCGACCGGACCCTGCTGGTGGGTGTTCGACAGGTGGGCCAAGTGGTGTCGGATGTATTCCGACGCGGTTGGCGCAGCGTGGTGCGCGCCTTCTACGGTTGTCGTCGCCATTTTCAGTGCCTAAATAATAAGAATATGTAACTTTTTAGCGCTACGATGAACCCGGCGAGGAGCGCCAGCCAGTTCAGGTCACGGTACAGCCACGCAGTTGCCGCCAGCAGGGCAAGCGTTAAAGCAATCTTTATAAATTCCCAGATGAAAAACGTGAACGGGTTGGTCCCGCCCGGCTGGTGTGCGGCGGCGAACAAGCGCAGCGCCATGATGCCGTTGGGTAAGACGCAACAAATA
>DAMABW010000329.1:0-5607 GCA_031999925.1 Massilia sp.
CCGGGCGTGCACGAAGCCTCGCTGGAACAGCAAAAGGCGAAGATCGCCAACCCGGCCAGGACGCCGTCGGCGCGCGTGCTGGACGAAGTACGCGCCCTCGGTTCGGCCGCCGCCTTCGGCCTGCGCCAGAGCCAGCTGCATGCGGCCTACTTCCGCGAAAGCCCGCTGATGCCGGCCGAGGAAGCCGCCTTCCTCGAGCAGGCCGCCGCGTCGCTGGCCGAACAGGCGATTATCGAGCAAACCGATACGGGCAGCTTCGACGACTTCGTCGCCGCGTACAACAGCAGTACACTGTGCGGTAACCACAGCTGATCGTCCATACCCGGGGATGCCTTGCTCACCTTTTACAACGAACACCATGCGCAGCACCGCGGACGCAACGGCGGAAACGAGCGCATGGTGGCGCGTCGTGACACGCCCGAGCGGGCCGACCTGGTGCTGCAGGCGCTGCAGCGGCGCGGACTAGGCGAGATCGTCACCCCGCACAGGGTGCCGCTGGTGTCGCTGGAACGGGTGCACAGCCCGCGCTACCTGCACTTCCTGCGTAGCGCCTGGAGCGAATGGACTGCCCTCGATCCAGGCAATGCGGGCCGCGATGCCTTTCCTTCCAACTGGCCGATCCGCACCATGCGCAGCGACATCGAGCCCGACAGCTTTGCCGGCCGCCTCGGCCTGTATTCGATGGACAGCGCCACGCCGCTGACGAACGGCACCTGGAACGCGGCCAAGACCGGCGCCGACTGCGCCATCAACGCCGCCCACGCGCTGCGCCTGGGCGAACGCGGCAGCTTTGCGCTGACCCGGCCGCCCGGCCACCATGCCGGCTTCGATTTCTTCGGCGGCGACTGCTACCTGAACAACGCGGCCCTGGCCGCCCAGCACCTGCTCGACGATGGCCTGAAGCGCGTCGCCATCCTCGACCTCGACTACCACCACGGCAACGGCACCCAGGGCATCTTCTACAACCGCGGCGACGTGCTGTGCGTGTCGATCCATGCCGATCCGCGCGGCGCCTACCCGTATTTTGTCGGCCATGCCGACGAAGCCGGCGATGGCGACGGGCAGGGCCACAACATGAATCTGCCGCTGGCGCAGGGCAGCAATGCGCAGGAGTGGCTGGCGGCGCTGGAAACGGCCTGCATCAAGCTCGGCATGTTCGCACCGGAGGCGCTGGTCGTCGCGCTCGGGGTGAACACCGCCGCGTCCGAGCCAGGGGGCGGCTTCGGGCTGCAGGGCGCCGACTTCCTGCGCGTCGGCGAGCGCATCGCCTGGCTTGGCCTGCCGACCGCCTTCGTGTTCGAGGGCGGCCAGGCCGGCAGCGAGATCGGCATCAACACGGTCAACGTGCTCGAAGGTTTCGAGACGGCCGCCTGAATGTTTTACTACTTGAATCGGAAACACACATGATCGAATGGCAGTGGTGCAGCTTCGCTGACCTGACTAACGCGCAGCTGTACGAAGTGCTGGCCCAGCGCCAGCAGGTATTCGTGCTGGAACAGACTTGCCTGTATCCGGACATCGACGGCTACGACCTCGATGCCCACCACCTGCTCGGCTGGCGCGACATCGGCGGCCGGCGCGTGCTGGTGGCGTATTTGCGCTGCCTGGCGCCGGGCGCGAAATACGACGAGATGTCGCTCGGGCGCATCCTGACCACGAACGACGTGCGCGGTTCGGGCATCGGCCGCGAACTGGTGGCGCACGGCATCCAGTATGCCGAACAGCTGCACCCGGGTCACCGCATCCGCATCGGCGCCCAGCAGCGCCTGGAAAAGTTTTACCAGGACTTCGGCTTCGAGACCGTCTCCGACGCTTATGACGAAGACGGCATCATGCACATCGACATGCTGCGCTGAAGCGCAGCATGTGACACGGGCCTGTTCGCTGCGGCAGGCTTACTTCAGCAGGCCGGATTTTTGCGGGTCCGGCATGCGCAGGGCGACGATGAAGGCGATGGCGCACATCGCGCTCACGTACCAGTAGAAGTTCGACTCCATCCCGGCCTGCTTGAACCACAGCGCCACGTACTCGGCCGAGCCGCCGAAAATCGCATTCGCCACCGCATACGAGAGGCCGACGCCGAGCGCGCGCACCTCCACCGGGAACATCTCGGCCTTGATCAGCCCGCCGATCGAGGTGTACAGGCTGACGATGGTCAATGCGCAGACGATCAATACGCCAGCCAGCAGCGGGCTGTCGACGCCGCGCAGCGCGGTCATGATCGGCACCGTGGCAACCGCGGCCAGGGCGCCGAACCAGATCATCGAGGTCTTGCGGCCGATGCGGTCGGACAGCGCGCCGAACACCGGCTGCAGGCACATGTAGATCACCAGCACGCCGGTCATGACGGCGCTGGCGGTCTTGGCATCCATGCCGGCCGTATTGACCAGGTATTTCTGCATGTAGGTCGTAAACGTGTAGAAGATCAGCGAGCCGCCGGCGGTGAACCCCAGCACGGTGATGAAGGCCTTGCGGTGGTCGCGCAACAGGGTGGCGACGCTGCCGGCTTCCTTGCGCTGGCGCTCGGAGGCATTCGTCGTTTCGGTCAACGAACGCCGCAGGTAGAGCGAGACCAGGGCCGCGCAGGCGCCCAGCACGAAGGGAATGCGCCAGCCCCAGGCCTTCAGTTCGGCCTCGGTGAACAGCTGCTGCAAGACCACCAGCACCAGCAGCGCCAGCAGCTGGCCGCCGATCAGGGTCACGTACTGGAAGGAGGCGAAGAAGCCGCGCTTGCCCGGCTGGGCCACCTCGCTCATGTAGGTGGCGCTGGTGCCGTATTCGCCGCCCACCGACAGGCCCTGGAACAGGCGCGCCAGCAGCAGCAGGACCGGCGCCGCGGTGCCGATCTGGGCATAGGTCGGCAGCACCGCGATCATCAGCGAGCCGCCGCACATCATCAGCACGGAAATCAGCATCGCGTTCTTGCGGCCGTAGCGGTCGGCGATGCGGCCGAACATCCAGCCGCCCACCGGACGCATCAGGAAGCCGGCGGCAAAGATCCCGGCCGTGTTCAGCAACTGGGTGGTCGGATTACCGGATGGGAAGAAGGCGGCCGAAAAATACAGCGCGCAGAAGGAATAGATGTAGAAGTCGAACCATTCGACCAGGTTGCCCGAGGAAGCGCCGACGATGGCGTAGATGCGTTGACGGGGAGTGAGTTCTTCGATTGCGTGCGGGGTGACATGTTGCGACATGCTGCTGTGCTCCTGTTGTTCGAGAAACGCGGGTTTCGACAGGCGGAACCCTTGTTGTATCGTACACAACGGAGCAGGCGCACGGCGCGGCGTAGGACGACGCGCCGTGGAAGGCCTTCGCATCCGGTCAGCGTTTACGGCGGCTACGGCGCCGCAGGCCGCCCCAGGCACCGGCCAGGACCAGCCCGGCCAGCAGCAGCGCCGCCGGCTGCGGCTCGGGCACCGGCGGTATCGGATCGAGCCGCACCGCGCGGCAGTCGCCGAATTCGGTGCAGGCGGTGGCCGCGATCTGGCCGGCGTCGTTGATGCCCCAGGCATCGAGGATGGACCACAGGCCCGGGCGTTCGACGATCAGGTTCAAATCGAACATGGCGCCGTCGCGGTAGACGAAGGCGCTCGAAAAATCGATGCCGGGCACGTCGTCGGCATACGTGGAATAGCCGACCACCCAGCCGCCATCGTTCAGGCCGCGTGCTTCGGTGAATGCGCCGCCCAGGGAACCGATGTCGCGCATGACGCCCCCCTCGTAGAGAAAGGCGTGCGGGGTTTCCTCGTCGATGTAGCTGGTGCCGGCGATCTGTCCGTTATTGTTGACGTCGGCTGCCCAGCTCGATGGTCCGCCGAGCGTGCCGAGGGCGGTGATGGTGTTGCCGCGGTAGAGGAAGGCCTGGAATGCCGTGAAACCTTCCAGGAAAGAGGAACCGACCACGTCGCCCGCTTCGTTGATGCCGGTGGCGCGCGCGGAATCGGCGCCGAGGTTGCCGATGTCGCGCATCACCCCTGCGCTGTAGAGAAAGGCGTGGTTCTCGCCGGCCTCGTCGACCCAGGTGCCGGCCACCTGCCCGGCCCGGTTCACGCTTGCGCCGCTGCTGGCCACGCCGAGCTGGCCGATGTCGCGGATGGCGCCATCGTAGAAGAAAGTGTGGCTACTGCCGTCGAGGCGGTCGGCGCCGCCGGTAACGAAACCGTTGTCGCTGATGCCAAAAGCGGCGCTGCTGCCTCCGCCCAGGGTGCCGAGGTCGGCGATGGCGCCGCCGTCCCACAGGAAGGCGCGCCCGCCGACCTGGCCGACGATGCGCCCGGCATTGTCGATCGCGGCCGGGCTGGAGTTTTCCGGCCCGAACACCAGCGCGTAGGCCGGCTGGGCATGGGCGGCGGGCATGCAGGCGCCAGCGCAGATGAGCAATAGCAGCAGCCGCAAGCGGTAAATAA
Source organism: Massilia sp. (assembly GCA_031999925.1). Taxonomy (GTDB): domain Bacteria; phylum Pseudomonadota; class Gammaproteobacteria; order Burkholderiales; family Burkholderiaceae_D; genus Telluria. The sequence continues at coordinate 4,407 of DAMABW010000329.1, forward strand.
ACATCGTTTCCTCGTCGTTCGGGTAGGGCCGTGTGGACATGGCCCGGGCAGCCCCGAGGATGGAGGAAAGCGACTGCGCATCATCTGCGCCAGCGCAGGAGTGTGCGCTGGCGCGGCGGGTTTTACTCGACCTTCTGCAGTTCGACGTCGAACACCAGGCCGGTATTCGGCGGAATCGGGCCGCGGCCGTTCTTGCCATAGGCCAGGTTGGCCGGAATGTGCAGGGTGCGCTTGCCGCCTACCTTCATGCCCGGGATACCCTGGGTCCAGCCGGCGATCACCGAGTCGACGCCCAGCGTGAAGACAAAGGTATTGGTTTCGAACTGGGTACCTTTGTTGTCGGGCGCGGTGGTGCTGTACAGCCAGCCGGTGTACTTGACGGTCAGCTTCTTGCCGTTGGCCGCTTCGGCCCCGGTGCCGACCACGGTGTCGATCGTCTTCAGTGCGGTCGGTGCGCTGATTACGTCGTTGTTGGAATCGCTGCTGCCGCCACCGCAGGCGGTGAGGCTGAAGACGGCTGCGCAGGCCGCGGCCATCAGCGGAAACTTGAATGTCATGGGTCTCTCCCCGGATAAGGTGTGCAGATGTTTAAAACAGGAAACGCTGCACCTTACCCGAGGGCGGACCGTCAGAGTGTCCGCTTTTTGTATCGCTTTTGTATGGACTTGTTCAGATCTCCACTTGGGTGCCGAGTTCGATCACCCGGTTGGCCGGGATCTGGTAATAGTCGGCCGCCGCGCGCGCATTGCGCGACATCGCCACGTACAAATGCTCGCGCCATGGCGCCATGCCGCCGCCTGGCGCCGAAATCACCGTCTGGCGCGCGATGAAGTAAGACGTTTCCATGTTCTCGAACACCAGGCCGAGCGTGCCGCAATGCGCCATGATGGCCGGGATGTCCGGCTCGTCCTTGAAGCCGTAGTGCACGTTCAGCTGGAAGCAGTTGTGGCCCAGCTCGACGATCTGCACCTGTTCCGGCAGCGGTACGAACGGTTCCTCGCGGATGTGCACGGTCAGGAAGACCACGCGCTCGTGCAGCACCTTGTTGTGGGACAGGTTGTGTAATAAAGCATGCGGCACGCCGTCGCTCTCGCCACGCAGGAAGATGGCTGTGCCCGGCACCCGGGTCGGCGGTGCCACGAACAGCGAGTCGAGGAAGGCGTCGAGTGGAATCGCGTGCCGTTCGAGGTTCTCGAACACC
>DAMABW010000330.1:0-5536 GCA_031999925.1 Massilia sp.
GCAGCGCCGCCGAATACGCGATGCGCGGCAAGCGCGGCGTGCGCGTGTTCATGCTGTCGCCGAACGAGAAGATGAGCGCCTTCCAGACCGCGCAGATGTTCAGCCTGCAAGACCCGAACATCTTCAATATCGCGGTGGAGGGCGTGTTCGACGACTGCCAGGACATGGTGAAAGCCGTGTCGAACGACTTGTCGTTCAAGGCGCGCCACAAGATCGGCACCGTCAACTCCATCAACTGGGCGCGCGTGATCGCGCAGGTGGTCTACTACTTCCGCGGCTACCTGGCAGCGACGACGAGCAACGAGCAGAAGGTCTCGTTCACCGTCCCGTCCGGAAACTTCGGCAACATCTGTGCCGGCCATATCGCGCGCATGATGGGGCTGCCGATCGACAAACTGGTGGTCGCCACCAACGAGAACGACGTACTCGACGAATTCTTCCGCACCGGCGTCTACCGCGTGCGTAAGAGCGCCGAGACCTACCACACCAGCAGCCCGTCGATGGACATCTCGAAAGCCTCGAACTTCGAGCGCTTCGTCTACGACCTGGTCGGCCAGGACAGCGAACGCACCGCCGCCTTGTTCCGCAAGGTCGATACCCACGGCGGCTTCGACCTGTCGGGCGGGCCGGGCAGCGACGGCGACGAATTCGCGCGCGTCGGCGAGTACGGCTTCGCCTCGGGCAAGTCGACCCACGCCGACCGCCTGGACACCATCCGCATGGCCTACGACGACTACGGCATCACCGTCGACACCCATACCGCCGACGGCATCAAGGTCGCGCGCGAGCACCTGGCCGAGGGCGTGCCGATGATCGTGCTCGAAACCGCGCTGGCCGCCAAATTCAACGAAACCATCCTGGAAGCGATCGGCGTCGATGCCGAGCGTCCGGCCGGCTTCGAAGAGCTCGAAGCGCTGCCGCAAAAATTCGTGCTGATGCGCCCGAACGTCGAGGAAATGAAGACCTTCATCGCCGCGCACACCGGACTGTAACCATGACACCAACGATTGAGAAACCCGCGCCGCGCGCGATGCTGACCGTGCGCGAAGCGCTCGACACGCTGCTCGCCGCCGTGCATCCCGTCGCCGATATCGAGCAGGTCGCCACGCTCGAGGCGAACGGCCGCGTGCTGGCCGCAGACCAGGCCTCGACCATCGACGTGCCCTCGGCCGACAACACGCAGATGGATGGCTACGCCGTGCGCGCCGCCGATTGCGTCAACGGCGGCGCCTCCTTGCGCGTCGCCCAGCGCATCCCGGCCGGCTTCGTGGGCGAACCCTTGGAGCCCGGCACCGCCGCGCGCATCTTCACCGGCGCCATGATCCCGCAAGGGGCGGACGCGGTGGTGATGCAGGAACAGTGCGAAGCCCAGGGCGACAACGTCGTCATCCGCCACACGCCCAAGGCGGGCGAATGGATCCGCCGCACCGGCGAAGACATCGTCGCCGGCTCGACCATCCTGGCCGCCGGCACGCGTTTGCGCAGCCAGGAACTGGGACTGGCCGCCTCGGTTGGCCTGGCGCAGCTGCCGGTGCGCCGGCGCGTGCGCGTGGCCGTGTTCTTCACCGGCGACGAGCTGACCATGCCGGGCGAAGCACCGGGCGGCCAACTGGCGCCGGGCGCGATCTACAACTCGAACCGGTTTACCCTGCGCGGTTTGCTGGAAAACTTCGGCTGTGAGTTTACCGACTATGGCATCGTGCCCGATTCGCTCGACGCCACCCGCGCCACGCTGCGCGAAGCGGCGCGCGAGCACGACCTGATCATCACCTCGGGCGGCGTGTCGGTCGGCGAGGAAGACCACATCAAGCCGGCCGTGGAAGCGGAAGGTCAGCTGAATATGTGGCAGATCGCCGTCAAGCCGGGCAAGCCGCTGGCGTTCGGCCAGGTGAACCGTGGCGACGGCCAGTTCGTAAGCAGCCCCACCGGGGCTGCTTACTTTATCGGCCTGCCGGGCAATCCGGTATCGAGCTTCATCACCTTCCTGCTGTTCGTGCGGCCTTTCCTGTTGCGCCTGCAGGGCGTGAGCGGGCCGGTCGAGCCGCGCGCCTATCAGATGCGCGCCGATTTCAACTTGCCGAAAGCCGACCGCCGCAACGAGTTTTTGCGCGTGCGCGTGAATGCCGGCGGTGGGCTGGAGCTGTTCACCAACCAGGGCTCGGGCGTGCTGACTTCCACCGTGTGGGGCGACGGCCTGGTCGACAACCCGCCGGGCCGCCCGATCAACGAAGGCGACATCGTGCGCTTCATCCCGTTTGCCGAACTGCAGCACTGACACCATGCACATCGAACTGCGATTTTTTGCGTCCGTGCGCGAGGCCCTGGGCCTGGCGCAGGAGCGCGTCGAACTACCCGAGGACGTGCGCACCGTGGGGGCGGTACGCGATTACCTGGTCGCGCGTGGTGGCGTCTGGGCCGAGACCCTGGCGCATGGACGTGCGCTGCGCATGGCGTTCAACCATGTGATGTGCGCGCCCGATACGGCGCTTGCCGAAGGCGGGGAAGTGGCGTTCTTCCCACCAGTGACGGGCGGCTGAACGGGTAGGGTGGACGGCGAAGCCGTCCACCCTACGCCCTACAACGCCGCGATCGATTTCTCGGCCAGCGCCAGCAGCTTCGCGCAGTTGTCGCTGCGCCCGCCGAACTCGCGCCAGGCCGTGGTGCGCGCCACCGCCTGCCACTGCTTCAGCGATTCGGCATCCATGTCCGCCACCCGCGCGCCGGCGCGCGAGTAGTAGCCGGCCACCGCCTGGTCGTCGGCCATCGCCTGGCGCAGCGCGAACTTCTCCAAGTCGGCGCCGACCGTCATGATCGCCTCCTGCTGCTGCCTGGTCAGGCGCGAGAAGACCGTCTTCGACATCATCAGCGGCTCGAGCATGAACCAGTAGCCGCCGCCGCGCGCCGTGGTCAGCGAGCGCGCCACGTCGGCCAGGCGGAAGGTGATCAGGGAGGTCGACGAGGTGAACGCCGCATCCAGCGCGCCGCTCTTCATCGCGTCGCGAATCTCGTTGGATGGCATGTTGACGACCGTGGCGCCGGCGTCCTGCAGGATCAGGTCCATCTCGTGCGAGCCGCCGCGCGCCTTCAGGCCCTGCACGTGCTCGGGCCGCAGGATCGGCTCGGCGCCGCGCGAGGCTACGCCGCCGGCCTGCCAGATCCAGCTGATCACGACCAGGCCCTGGCTGTCCAGGATGCGCATCAATTCCTTGCCGACGTCGGCGTTCTTCCAGGCATAGCCCTGCTGGTAAGACGTCACCAGGCCCGGCATCAGGCCGATGTTCGCTTCCGGCGATTCGGTGCCGGCATACGACAGCGGCACCAGCGCCAGGTCGAGGCTGCCCTTGCGCAGCGCGCCGAACTGGGCGTTCGGCTGCATCAGCGCGGAATTCGGGTAGATCGAGAACTTCAGGCTGCCGCGCGTGCGTTTTTCCACTTCGGTGGCAAACATGCGGCACAGGCGGTCGCGGAAGTCGCCTTCCGTGATGCTACCGCCCGGGAATTGATGCGAGATCTTCATCGACTGCGAAGCGGCCCATGCGCTGCCGAGCCACAAAGGACTGGACGCGAGCGCACCCAGTACTGTCCTGCGAGCCAGTGATGGCCGTGACATTTCCGACATACTCATCCTCCAAGATGATTGAACGACCGGGTAAATCGTGCTCCCATCAAGGGGAAGCATCGCTCACCAAAAGCGCGCCATAAAATCCTCATGGCTGCGTTGCAGCGTCTCGCCGTACTAGCGTACTGTCTTCGACGCTGCGCCTTGCCCTGAGAATTTTCTGGCGCGCTACCGTCTGCATAAGAATATTCCCATGACATTCCTTGTCAAGAAGAATATTGTTGACTTAACAAATGCAGGATGAATAACTGGCCCGGCGAGCACGCCAGTATCGGCCCGTCCCGCAAGACGGACCTGACGTATATCAAGGAGGAAAACGGCGTTATTTCTTGTCGAGCCGCTCGCAGACCGCGCAATCCAGCCCCTTGCGCATGTTGTAATAACGCCGCCCGATGAAGAGCGCCGATGCCACGACCGACCAGGTCAGGGCAGACGGCCAGGCGCGGGCGAAGGCTTCCCCGCGTATCAGCATGTCGACCGCGATGAGCAGCGCGAACATCGAGCCGGCTGCGAACAGGTACTGGTTGATCCAGTGAGTCAGGGATGGCATGGTGTCTCCTTACAGGTTGTTCAGGAACTGGCGCAACGCGTCGTTCACGGCACGGGGCTGGTCGATCATGGCGAAGTGGCGCGCGTTGTCGATGAGTTTGACGTCCAGCTTGGCGGTGCCGGTCATCAGTTCCCGATAATACGCCACCTTGTCGCTGCCGGACATCCCCGTCATGGCGGCATCCGGCGCGTACGAAGGCGCCAGCACCAGCACCGGGACGCGGATCTTCGGCAGGCCCGCGCGCAGGTCGAGCGCCATCACCGCGCCCGCGTAGTCGGCCACGGCGAGCGGGTCGCTGCGCGAGGTCAGTTTGGCGAGGTCGTCGGCCTTGCCCATGTCGACCACGCCGATGGTGCGCATGTACTGGCGCTGCTGGGCCGCGAAGGCCGGCCCGGCCGCCGCCGCCATCTGCCTGCGTACGCCCTCGGCCATCGCCGCGCGCTGGGCCGGCGGCATGTCCTCGGTGCGCGGGAAGACCGGCAAGCCGTCGATGGCGACCACGCCGCCGAGCGCGTCGGGCAGTTCTTCGGCGAGGGCGATCGACAGCGTGGCGCCGATGCTGTGGCCGATCAATACCGGCTTGGCGAGGCGGCGCGAGGAAATCAGTTCGGCCAGCGCGGATTTCGCCGCATCGAAGCGGTTGTCGTTGGCGCCGCCATTGGCGTCGAGCGCCGGGCGGCCATCGAAGCCGGGCAGGGTGACCACGTAGATCGTGTGGCCGTTGGCCAGTTCGCGCACCGTTTCCTGCCACACCCAGCCGCCGGTCGCCAGTCCGGGAATCAGGACCAGCGGTTTGGCGCCGCTGCCGTGGCGTTCGACCAGCATGCCCTTGACCTCGAAGCGTTCGGCGGGCGCGGTGGTGGCGGCGAAACGGTTGGCAGGCTGCGGCGCGTCCTGTGCGAAGGCGGGCGCGGCGGCGCCGAGGATCATTGCGAACAACAATGCTGCTTTCATGCTGGCTCCTGGTCTGGGGTGAAGATGGCTTCGATCGGTTGTTGAAAGATGTTCGAGATGGCAAACGCGAGCGGCAGGCTGGGGTCGTACTTGCCGTTCTCGATCGCGATCACGGTCTGGCGCGACACGTCCAGCAGCTCGGCCAGGTGGGCCTGGCTCCAGCCGTGTTCGGCGCGCAGTTCGCGGATGAGGTTTTTCATTGGTCGATATTCATTTGTCGATGAACTTGCGCACGAGACTGACGACGCCGACCGAACCGCACAGCACGCACCAGACCGTGAACATCGACAGCTTGGGAAAGCCGGCGGTCTCGAGGAAGCCGTAGGTGAACGTCAGGCCGGCGGTGATGGCGGCGCCCAGCGCCACGTTTTCCATCAGCTGCTTGCGGATGAATTCGTCCACGCGCGCGAGGT
>DAMABW010000331.1:0-5510 GCA_031999925.1 Massilia sp.
GGTCATTGCGGTCGTCACGATGGTTTCCAGGTTGTCGGAGGCAAACGCGGGCGACGTAGCGGCGAGTGCAAATGCTGCAAGGGCAGCGATCGTTCGAATCAGCATGTCGGGTCCAAAGGTTGTCGGAATTGAGAGTGACTATAAATGCACCATTTCCTAAAACCATCTCCATGCGATAAGGGGACGATTCCGCAGCACGGGACGCACATAGCGGGGACAGGATGAGGCTGAATCGCTCCGGATTGTCAGCGAGGCTGGCGCGAAGGCGACCGCTAAGAATGCGTCATTCAAGGTCGGCTTATCTAACCTGCCAATCAATTTACGTCATCAAATCTGTCAACATTCCGTTGTTTTTAGGTTTCCACAGAGAAATAACTATAAATATTTGATTAATTTAATTCTGTTTCTTGTAAGTTACGCCCACGTCGTTGGATTCGTCAAGACAGCTGGCTGAACGCTGCCCGGCATGTCGGTAAGGGAGATTCCTATCCTCCTGGTTCGGATCGCGTCGATCACATGAACCTTCCCCTTACAAGAACACGAACATGAACTTCCTCCGCTACACCATCAAGGCGCGGCTGCGCCTTGGCTTCGGCATTGTCCTCCTTTTCCTGCTCATCGTTTCGCTGACCGGCCTGAACAAGATCAGCCAGACCAATGCGGCAAGCGAGCACATCGTCAACGTCAACCTGGAAAAAATCGTGTTGCTCGAGCAGATGTCGGACTCGGTGCACGTGGTGTCGCGCGTGGTGCGCTCGATGGCCTTGTTGACGGACAAGGCCGCGGCGAAACGTGAGGAATCGAAGATCGTCGCCGCACGCGAAGAATACGACCACGCCTTTACCGCACTGAAGGCCATGCCGCTCGACGCACAGGGCCAGGCGCTGGTACGCGAATTGGTCGCCCTGCAAGACACCGTGCGCCCCCTCAACAACCGCTTCCTCGAGATGGCCATGGCGGGCGACCAGGACGCCATTGTGTTCCTGCTCGAAAAGGCCGGCCCCGCGACCACGCAGTGGCAAGACCGTATCCGCAGTTTCATCGACGTCCAGCGCGATAAAAGCCACCAGGATGCCCTCAACGCCCATGGGGCCTATGAACAGGCGCGCTACCTGATGCTGGGCTTGACTGCCTTCGCCATGGTTGGCGGCGCCCTGTTCGCCTCCCAGATCAGCCGTTCGATCACGCAGCCGCTGAGCCAGGCTGTCGAGCTGGCGCGTACCGTGGCCGCCGGCGACCTGACCACCCACATCGACGTGCGTGCCGACGACCGCACCGAAACCGGTGCGTTGCTGCGTGCCCTTAATGACATGAATGCCGGCCTGAACGAGATCGTGGCGCAAGTGCGCCAGGGTGCCCAGTTGCTGTCCAGCGGCGCCACCGAAATTGCCAACGGCAACATCGACCTGTCGTCACGCACCGAACAGCAAGCCTCGGCGCTGGAAGAGACCGCCGCCTCGATGGAAGAATTGACGGTCACCGTGAAGAACAACGCCGACAATTCGAACCAGGCCAGCAGCATGGCCAGCAGCACCGCGCAAGCGGCCGTGCGGGGCGGCCAGGCAGTGGGCCAGGTGGTCGAGGTGATGGGGCACATCGAGGCCTCGTCGGCGCGCATCGTCGAGATCATCGACGTCATCGACGGGATTGCCTTCCAGACGAATATCCTGGCGCTGAATGCGGCGGTGGAAGCGGCGCGCGCCGGCGAGCAGGGCCGTGGCTTTGCGGTCGTGGCCAGCGAGGTGCGCACCCTGGCCCAGCGTTCGGCCACGGCGTCGCGCGAAATCAAGGTCTTGATCAACGACTCGGTGGCCCAGGTGAACCAGGGCGGCAGCCTGGCGCGCGAAGCTGGCGGCACCGTGCAGGACATTGTTGGCGGCATCGCCAAGGTGTCGGATATCGTGGCGGACATCGCCGCCGCCAGCCGCGAGCAGTCGACCGGCATCGAGCAGACCCACCAGGCTGTCAGCGAGATGGACCAGATCACCCAGCACAATGCGGCCCTGGTCGAGGAAATCGCCGCGACGGCGGCCTCGCTGCAGGATCAGGCGAGCGCGCTCGAGCAGGTGGTGCAGCGCTTCCGCCTCAAGGGCGAACACGGCGGCGCCAATCGCAGCGCCGCGGGTGCGCACGGACAGCAGGGCTTGCCCCGCCTCTCCGGCGCACTGGCCTGAACATGTGAGCTGAACGTCAGCGCGAGTCGGCGCCGCCCGCGCCGCCTTCGTCCTTCGCTGCCAGTTTCTCGACGTCGTTTCCTTCCGAGATACCGGTGATCCCGCCCTGCCGGCTGCCTTCCGGGTTGCCGGCCGAAGTGCCCGGATTGCCGCCCGCGGCGGCGGCGCCCATGCCGGACTGGCGGCTGTCGTTGCCGCGCGCCGCGCCGACGGTGCCGCCGGCAATCGGACCGCTAGCGCTGCCGTGGCTGCTTTGCGGCGCGCCCGGAGGATTCACATTGCTCTCGGGCGAGGCGCTCGGAAAGCCGCCTTGGCGCGCCGAGCCGGCGCCTTGCTGCTGGTTGCCCGCGTCGTTCGCGGACACGGGCGCCGACAGGGTGTCGGCGCGGCTGCGCATGCTGCTGTCGTCCTCGCTCGCGTCGCGGCCATCCTGGCGGTTGCCGTTTCCGGTGTCGTTGTTACTTGCCATCATGTTCTCCCAGCTTGAATGCAGAAAACCCGATGGTAATCCGATGCCCGGCAGAGCCAATCGGCGCGCGACTTGAGGTGCTGTAGGACGCTTCGGACGAGGCCTGGTCGCGGATGGCTTCAGACGGCGTCGACGCCAGGCGGCGGACGCAGCAGGTGCGCATGGCACTGCTGCGCATCTTCATTCCCGATGCACAGCACTGGCGCGCCGCGCACCAGCGTCCCGTGCTGCGCCAGCGCCAGCGCGGTGACAAAAGGCACGTCGCCGCAGGCGCCGCTGGCGCTGCCGACACAGAACACGTCTTCGCTTTCGTCGAGTTGGGGCATGGCGTTCGAGACCATGCCCATCAGTTCCAGGGTACGCGCCTGGCGCTGTCCGCTGTCGGCCACCACCATGGCGATGTCCGCCAGCCCGGTCTCGCCATGGCGGGCGGCGCGTTCGGCCAGTTCACCCAGCAGGGCCGGATGCGCACGTGGCCTTGCCGGCGCCGCCGTTTCGCGCCGGGCTTCCTCGGCCGGTTCAAGCAGGGCAAACAGGCTATTTTCCATCGTGTGCGCCAGGCGCGTGTCGGCCAGCAGCAGGCCGGCGGCGCCCTCGCCCGGAACCAGGCCCTGCGGCCGGCCTGGCGTAAACAGGATGCCCTTGCCGGCCCACTCGTCGACGATGTCTTGCCCGATATGCGAGGCGCAGGCCATCAGCAGCGCCACGACCGGTGCGGCCCCCTGCGCCGCCTCGCGTGCCAGCTGAGTACAGCGTGCCGCTGGTGTGGCGAGGGCGCCCTCGGCTTGCGGCAGCACGACCTGTGCCGCGGGCCAACCGAAGCTCGCGGCCAGGTGTGCGAACCACAGGCCGGCGCCGCGCCGCTGCTCCATCTTCCAGTCCGCCGGCAGGGAGGGGAGCAAGCGCAACACGGGCGGCTTGCCCTCGGCCGGCAGCAGGTCGCCCGCACGGCTGGCCAGCTCGGCCACGACGGCGCTGCCCAGGGTCAGGGCGCGCCACTGCACGTCGTTGAAACGCAGATCCGGCATGCCGTTTTGCACCAGCCAGGCCCCTACTTCTTCCTGGAAGGCTTCGTCCTCGGCTTCCTCGCAGCGCGCCGCCGCCGCCGGAAAGCCGTCGTCGTCGACCAGTTCGGCGTCGAGGTCGGGGCGCACTTTGTTGCCGGCAATGGCACCTGCCAGTTCCTCGGCCGAGGCGCCATACGGCGAACGCACGGCGCTCGAGACGATGGCCAGGGCCGGCAAGCCGGCAGCAGGCGCCGGCGCCGTCGTCGCGGCTGGCGCCGTGGCAGGCTGGGCAACCGCCGTGCGTTTGCCCAGCAGTTTGCCGCCAAACCAGGTCAAACCGACCAGCGCCAGCGGCAAGGCCAGCAATACCAGCGCCAGCTCGACGGTGCCGGGTGTATTTGTGGCGCCGCGCCAGTACCAGATGGCGGCGCCCCAGCAGGTGGCGAACACGGCCGCGGCCAGCAGGCCGCCTTTCAGCGGACCGGGCAAGGCACCCGGCGAGGCAATCGCAGTTGTCATGGAAGTCGGGTCAGATGTTGTCGATCGTGGCCTGCTGGCCGGCGATCAGGGTGGCGCCGCAGGCAGTCTTGTCGCCGTTGCGTGCGGCCGGCTTGCCGTCGACGATCAGGGTGCTATCGCCGCTGACAATCGGGTTCGGCCCGTGTTTCGGGCAGGTCGCCTTGTCGCCGACGCGGGCGATGCCCTTGCCGCCGGCATCGCTGGTGGGCGAGGCTTCGATGACGGCGCCGCCGTGCGAGGTCTTGTCGCCGAGGACGATGAGGGGTCCGGACATGCGTGTCTCCTTCTCACGACGCCACGGCCAGCAGTTCCAGCCGCAATTCCGTCATCCCGGCCGGCACGTAGATCGAGATCGACTGCGCCTTGATCATGCGCTCGTACATCTGCCCTTTTGCTTCCAGCAGGAAGTAGCAGGTGTCGGGCCGCACCGGCACCGCCGCCGGCAATTGCGGCGTGTACTGCAAACGCACGCCGGGCAGGGCCGAGAGCACGAATTTCTCGACGTCGTCCGGGGCGCCGACCTTGAAGCGCAGCGGCACCACGTCGACCAGTTCGATGGCCGGGATCTCGGCGCCGACCGCGATATAGAAGGTGGTTTTCTCGTCGATCTTGCCGGAATCGAGCATGCCGATGTGATAGCAGGGCCGGCTTTCGTTGAGCGCGATCGCGAAGTACTTCGACGAGATCACGGTATCGAGCAGTTCGCGGATGATCTGGTGCAGTTTCGTGAAGCCGGGGCCGGGATCGCTGTGCTGATAGGGCGGCAAGTCGGCCAGCGTCCAGCTTTTCGAGAAGGTCATCAGGCGTCCGGCTACGCCCAGCAATTGTTCGTACAAACGCTCGGGATGCAGGGCCGGATGGTGGAAGTGGTGGGTCAGTTCGGCATACGCCGCACTGGCCGTGTGCAGGAGCCAGAAGGAACTCATGTCGCCGGAGCGGAACTCGATCACGTTCTTGCTCGGCTCGCGGTGGTGGCCGTACAGCGCACTGACTTTCGCCTGCAGGGCGTCGAGCAGGCGCCGCAGTTGCTGGAACAGCGGCGGCGCGGCGGCTACCGTCAGGCTGGGCGGCACGAACGACGGGTCGAGCTCGAAGCCGCCGGTACTCACGCGGCGCAGGCGCAGCAGCGGGAAATGGATGTAGGCATCGCGCGGATCGGCATCCGATATCAGGCGCACGGATTTTTTCAGGTACGCCAGTTGCACCGGCGCCGCACCGGTGTACAGGTCGGGCGTGTCCTGGTTGGCCTGCACGAAGCGCGCCGTGTTCGAGGCCTGGCCGGGCTGGGCGAAATTGCCGTTGAACGGTTTCAGTCCGGGCAGCGCCACGTACCAGGTCACG
>DAMABW010000332.1:0-4032 GCA_031999925.1 Massilia sp.
CGCGTGAACCTGGGCTTCACCAGCTACGCGATCCTGAACTTCGGCGGCGTGATCCTGCAACCCGACGGCAGCATCGACACTGAGTGGCAAGCCCGCATGCACGAGAAGATGACGGCCGCCCTGCCCGGCCTGCAGCAGCTGGGCGCACGCATCAACGCCCACGCCGTGCGCAGCGGCTTCAAGGGCCGCGCGCGCCTGGTCGAGGATGCCGGCACGCCCTTCTTCATCGTCGTCAAGGACCCGGACAAGATCGTGGCCAACCTGACGCCCATTGAGGACGAGGTCGTGCGCCCCTGGATCGAAGATGGGCACGGCGACTACTGCGTGCACCGTAACGGCAACAACCTGGCGATCCTCCCGCCCTCGCTCGACAAGGCGAACGCGGTGGCCTACATCACCGAACGCCTGCGCCGCGAGCACACCGACATCATCACCTTCGGCATGGGCGACAGCCGCTCGGACGCGCGCTTCATGGCCGATTGCGACTACGCCATCATCCCACGGCGCACGCAGCTGTCGAAACTGACCGTGGAGGCGCTGTGAACTTCTCCGGCAGCTATGCGGGTACCGACGTCACCTTCCTGCTCAAGCCGCTGCCGCTGGCCGACTTCGTCGAGGACGTGGGCGAAAAGGAGCGCCTGATCCAGTCGGGCCGGCGCCACTACAGCGAGATGCTGTCGCCCGAGCGCCTGCCCTCGGCACGTTATGAGGCCGTGTTCGAAGAAGCTTGCCAGGCCAATGGCGAACGCATGGCACGCGACTGCCTGGCCCTGGCCGGGCTGGTTGCCGCACGCCGCCAGGGGCCGGTAACGCTGGTATCGCTGGCGCGCGGCGGCACGCCCATCGGCGTGGTCCTGAAGCGCCTGCTCGAGCGCGTGCACGGCCGCGACGCCATTCACTACTCGGTTTCCATCGTGCGCGACCGCGGCATCGATGCCAACGCCCTGCGCCACATCCTGGCCCAGGGCCATGCGCCGGAGTCGATCGTCTTCGTCGACGGCTGGACCGGCAAGGGCGTGATCGCGCGCGAACTGGCGGCCTCTATCGAGCGCTTCAACGAGCAGCACGGCACCGCCATCGACAGCGGCCTGCACGTGCTGTCCGACCTTGCAGGCAGTGCCGCCTGCGCCGCCTCCTGCGAGGATTACCTGATTCCGTCGAGCATCCTGAACGCGACGGTCTCGGGCCTGGTCAGCCGCTCGGTGCTGAACGACGCCATCGGCCCAGGCGACTTCCACGGCTGCGTGCTGTACAGCGATTTCGCGCCGCAGGACCGCTCGCGTGCCTTTGTCGATGCGCTGGAAAGCCGCGCCCTGGCGCTGGCGCAAAGCGCCCCTGCCGTGGCGCAGGGCGTCGACACGCAAGCCGCCGCCGAACGTTCGCGCGCCTACATCGCCGCCGCGCTGGCGCGCTACGGCATTGCCGACGTCAATCTCGTGAAACCCGGTATCGGCGAAGCCACCCGCGTGCTGCTGCGCCGCGCGCCGCGCCTGCTGGTGCTGCGCGACGCGCAGGCGCCCGCCACGGCGCACCTGCGCCTGCTGGCCGAAGAAAAAGGGGTGGCGGTCGAGATCGACCCCGCCCTGCCCTACCAAGCTGTATCCCTGATCAGGAGTGCATCGGATGCATAAATCGATGGGCGCGTCGCTGTACGTGCCGGCCAATCACAAACACCTGCTCGACATCGCGAACGGCGCCAAGCTGCCGGGCGCGCGCTCGCTGATCTTCTGCACCGAGGATGCGGTGGCGGACCGCGAACTGAGCTGGGCGCTGTTCAACCTCTCCGTGGTGCTGGAGAACATGCATGCCGAGGTGGCGGCGGAACGCTTCGTCCGCGTGCGCAACCCGGAAGTGCTGGCGCGCGTGCTGGCCATGAAGGGCGCCCACAAGCTGACCGGCTTCGTGATCCCGAAAGCCACGCGCCACAACCTCGAGTCCTACGTGAAGCTGGTGCGCGGCACCGACCACATGCTGATGCCGACGCTGGAGACGGCCGAGGTATTCAGCGAAAGCGAGATGGAAGCCTTCCGCGAGCTGCTGCAGTCGCCGGGCATCCGCAACCGCATCCTGGCGCTGCGCATCGGCGGCAACGATCTGTTGGCGCTATTGGGGCTGCGCCGTCCGCGCGGCATGACGATCTACCGTACGCCGCTGGGGCCGACGATCGCCAAGCTGGTGACCACCTTCCGACCCTACGGCTTCGCGCTGACGGCGCCGGTGTTCGAGCACCTCGATTTGCCCGAACTGCTGGACCAGGAAGTGCAGGAAGACCTGGCCTACGGCATGGTCGGCAAGACCGCCATCCACCCGACCCAGATCGCACCGATCGAAGCGCACTACAAGGTCAAGCCGCAAGACCTGGAAGCGGCGCGCGCCATCCTCGACCCGAACAGCCCGGCCGTGTTCAAGATGCACGAATCGATGTGCGAAGTGGCCACGCACCGCGCCTGGGCCGAGCGCATGGTCGCGCAGTCGCACCTGTTCGGATCCGACCCCACCGAGGCGCCGGGCTGGCCGGCCGCCTTTATCGAAAAGGAAAACTCATGACGACATTTGCACGCGGCCAGAAGGGCAAGCTGGCGGACCTCGGGCTCGGTGCCCGCTTCCCGGTCGAAATCGACATCAACGCGCCTGGCATGTCGGTCGACGTGTCCTGCTTCGGCCTGGACAGCGCCGACAAGCTCTCGGACGACCGCTACATGGTCTTCTACAACCAGCTGGCCAGCCCAGGCGACGCCGTACGCCTCGCGCTCTCGGGCGGCAAGGCGAATTTCGACGTCAATCTCGACGCCCTGCCCGGCACGATCGCCAAGCTGGTCTTCGTGGCCGCCATCGACGGCGCCCAGACCATGCGCGCGCTCGGCGCCAGTGCGTTGACCTTGGGCGGCGGCGCGCTGCGCTTCCCGTGGAGCGGCAGCGACTTCGGCGACGAAAAGGCGGTGATCGTGGCCGAACTCTACCGGCGCGACGGCCAGTGGCGCTTCGGCGCCGTGGGCCAGGGTTTCAATGGCGGGCTATCTGCGCTGCTGGCGCACTTCGGCGGTACCGAGGCCTCGCCGTCGTCGCCGGCACCGGCCGCTGCTCCTGCGGCACCGGCGGCACCGGCGGCACCGGCCGCACCCAAGGTATCGCTGTCGAAGATCACGCTGGAAAAGCGCGGCGACAAGGTCTCGCTCGACAAGGCGGCTGGCCGCGGCTACGGCCGCATCCACGTCAACCTGAACTGGAACCAGTCCTCGATGTCCAATCCAGCCTCGGCGCCGGCGTCGGAACGAACCGGCTTCCTCGGCCGCATCACCGGCGCGCTGGGTAACGCGGGCCGGCCGCGCCGTCCGGGCGGCGGCATCGACCTGGATCTCGGCTGCATGTTCGAACTGGCCGACGGCCGCAAGGGCCTGGTGCAGGCGCTCGGCAATGCCTGGGGTGACTATGACGGGCTCCCCTACATCAAACTCGATGCCGACGACCGCACCGGCGCGGCGACCGGCGGCGAGAACCTGTGGATCAACGGCGACCAGTTCGACCAGATCCGCCGCGCCCTGATCTTCTCCTTCATCTACGAGGGCGTGCCGAACTGGTCGGCCACCGACGGCGTGGTGACGGTCGCGGTGCCGAACCAGGCGCCGATCGAGGTGCGCCTCGACCAGGGCGGCCGCCAGATGATGTGCGCGATCGCCATGATCGAGAACCAGGGCGGTCGCCTGCAGGTGACCAAGATGGTCGAGTACTTCGAGCAGCAGGGCCGCACCAGCGCGCACGAGATGATGGACCAGCGCTTCGGCTTCGGCTTGCGCTGGAAGACCGGCAGCAAGGACTGATCAGGCCTGCGCTTGCCCGCCCTGCACGCGCTGCAGGGCGGCGCCCAGCAGTTCCGGCCGGTCGAGGTAGAGAAACACGTACTTTGGTGCCGGCTTCTCCAGCTGCCAGGCCGTGATCGTGACCCTCGGGTCGCGGCGCAGGCACAGCACCACGTTCGGCGCGTCGAAAGGCGATACCGTCACCGTTTCCCGCTTCGCCACGCCATGGTGCTTG
>DAMABW010000332.1:4042-5503 GCA_031999925.1 Massilia sp.
CACCCCTCCGGCTTCTCTTTCATGCTTTCCATGCGCTCGATAGCGCTCAGCGGAATCAGCCCCGACGCACGGGCGCCGATCGAGAGGTCGAGGGCGTCATCGGTGATGACGTGTCCTTTGGCGCCGCGCACCATCCAGCGGTCGGCCGCCACATACATCAGGATCGACGCGGCGGACAGCAGCGAGCACACGTGCACGATGGCGCGCACGCGCGGGTTGTCGATGAAGAGCGAAGCGATCGCGGCGTCGAGCGGCAGTTCGATGCAGGCGGAAAATACGGCAATCGCCAGCACGGTCGAGTAGGAACCACGCTCCGTATAGGTCAGCACGGTGCCGGCCGGACGCGGCGCGTGCGGCTGGCGGTGCAACCAGGCGAAGAATGCCTGGCGCATCGCGCGATCCAGGCGGTACAGGGCCAGGAACTCGGGCGGAAAGACGGCGCCTGCGCGTTCGCTCCACGGCGTGCCCTGGCGCGACACGCGGCGCATGCGCTGCTTGAAATCGGGAATGCCGGCCAGGTCCTTGGCCACGATCAGCAGCAGGGGCAATATGAACAGCGGCTGGTCGAGGTAGGGCTGGAGGGCGGCGGGAAGGACGATGGTGGCCAGGCGCCCGAAGATGAAGACCAGCCAGGCATAGCCCAGCATCTGCCACCAATTAGTGTCCTGCAGCCAGTTCAGATACCTCTTCACCGTTCCCTGCGCATCCATGTCGCTCTCCGTGCGTGTCAATAAACTATTGCAGGAAGATTAACACGCGTGGCGTCGGGAAATTGGAGTCCATAAAGCATCGGGGCCGGGAAGCTTCGCCTTTCAGCGAACCTTCCCGGCCCCGATTATTTTGTCACCGGCACACTGCTGTGCCGATGGCGAAATCTCGATTACTGCAGTTTGATTTCGACGTCGACGCCAGCTGGCAGGTCCAGCTTCATCAGTGCGTCAACGGTCTTGTCGGTAGGATCGACGATGTCCATCAGGCGCTGGTGCGTACGGATTTCGAACTGGTCGCGCGAGGTCTTGTTGACGTGCGGCGAACGCAGGATGTCGAAACGCTGAATGCGGGTTGGCAGTGGAACCGGGCCCTTGACCACAGCGCCGGTGCGCTTGGCGGTGTCGACGATTTCCAGTGCGGACTGGTCGATCAGCTTGTAGTCGAACGCTTTCAGGCGGATGCGGATTTTCTGGTTTGGAGCGGACATGCGATTTCCTTAGAAAAGAGCGAACCGGTTGTTAAGGCCGGCAATGATTTGTCAGGTGCTACAAGGTGCTACATACAGCAAAGGAGCGAAAGTATATCACCGTTCGTTCCTAAGCAGAGGGGGTGGAACCGAAATTCCACCCCCTCCTGTTGTGCCGGCGGGACGCTGCCCCACCGGCAGATCAAACGCTAATTAGGCGATGATCTTGGCAACCACGCCGGCGCCGACGGTACGGCCGCCTTCGCGGATTGCGAAGCGCAGGC
>DAMABW010000333.1:0-5501 GCA_031999925.1 Massilia sp.
GCCGTATCGTGCTCGACAAGAGCGGCAAGGCCGTGCGCCAGGAAAGCCTGGACATCGGCGCCCGCGTGCGCGACGTGCGCCAGGGCCCGGACGGCCAGCTGTATGTGCTGACCGACGAGAGCAAGTCGCGCATCCTCAGGATCGCGCCCGAGAAATCGTAAGGCGGAAACGGACGCCGCCGTCCATCGCTTTGGCCGATACTGGCCGCTATCCCATTTGATACGAGGAAGCAAAGCGATGGACGATTTTTCGATTGACCCGGCGAGCACGGCGCTGGTCCTGATTGATCTGCAAAACGGCAACATGGCGCGCGAGCTGGCGCCGTATTCGAGCCGTGAGGTGCTGGGCAACTGCGTTTCGATGGCCCAGGAAATGCGCGGCCGCGGCGGCATGGTGGTGTTCGTGCGCGTGCTGCTGAACGAATTGCAGATGCCGCCGTCGGACGTGTCGTTGCATGCGCCCGGCGCGCCGCCACCGCCGCCGGATGCCTCCCAGTTCGCGCCGGATGCCGGCGTCGAGGCCAACGACGTGGTGATCGTCAAGCGCCAGTGGGGCGCCTTCCATGCCACCGAGCTCGACCAGTTGCTGCGGCGGCGCGGCATCGAGACCATCGTGCTGGGCGGGATCGTCACCAACATCGGCGTCGAGTCGACCGCGCGCGCGGCCCACGACCTGGGCTACGGCCTGGTGTTCGTCGAGGATGCGATGAGCGGCATCACGGCCGAGGCCCACGACTTCGCCTGCAAGAACACCTTCCGCCTGATGGGCAAGGTGCGCAGCACGGCGCACGTGATCGACGCCTTGCAGGCTGGCACCGGCGACGCCTGAGGCGAACATAGCCCGCCAATGAAAAACGCCGCCGGGACATGCGTCCGGCGGCGTCTCTGTGCTCGCAGCGCGCGTCAGTCTGCCGCGTGAATTGCCGCGGTGATCTCGTACGAACGCAGGCGCGCCGCGTGGTCGAAGATCTGCGAGGTGATCATCAGCTCGTCCGGACGGGTGTGCGCGATAAAGGCCTTCAGTTGCTCGGCCACCGTCTCCGGCGAACCGATCGCCGAGCACGACAGCACGCTGTCGAGCATGGCACGTTCGGCCTGGCCGAGCGACTCCAGGTAACCCTTCACCGGCGGCTGCAGGCGCGTCGGACGGCCGGTGCGCAAGTTGACGAAAGCCTGCTGCATCGAGGTGGCGCGGAACTGCGCTTCCTCGTCGGTGTCCGCCGCGAACACGTTAAAGCCGAGCATCACATATGGCTTGTCGAGCTGCTCGGACGGCCGGAAGTTGGCGCGGTAGAGTTCGATTGCCTGCATCATCATCTGCGGTGCGAAGTGCGAGGCAAACGCGTAGGGCAGGCCGAGCGCGGCGGCAAGTTGCGCGCCGAACAGGCTGGAGCCGAGGATCCACAGCGGTACCTTCAGGCCGGCGCCCGGCACCGCCTTCACCTGGCGGCGCGGCGAGTCGTTGAAGTAATCCATCAATTCGACGACGTCCTGCGGGAATGCGTCGGCGTCCGAGGCCAGGTTGCGGCGCAGGGCGCGCGCCGTCACGTGGTCGGAACCCGGTGCCCGGCCGAGGCCAAGGTCGATCCGGCCCGGGAACAGCGACTCCAGGGTGCCGAACTGTTCCGCGATCACCAGCGGCGAATGGTTCGGCAGCATGATGCCGCCGGCGCCGACGCGTATCGTCGAGGTGCCGGCCGCGACATAGCTCATCAGCACCGAGGTGGCGGCGCTGGCGATGCCCGGCATGCCGTGGTGTTCCGCCAGCCAGAAACGGTTGAAGCCCCAGCGTTCGCCATGCTGGGCGAGATCGAGGGAGTTGTTGAAAGAAGCGCGCGCATCGCTGCCTTCGGCGATGGGCGAGAGGTCGAGTATGGAAAAGGGAATCATGAGCCGCATGATACGCCGAAGGATTTTTTCTCGCTGTCCGGGTCGCAAAAACGGCCGCCGCCCCCGGCGAGCACGGCGTCTGGCGCCGGGTGTAAAGATTGACCAGGGAAATGATCCACGGATAATACTTGCCTACTATTTAACGCTGTTGCGTCCGCCTGCGACGGCCCGGCGCGCAGCCCTTCTTCCCAGGATTCCGATGCGTTCAATGTCTCCGTACACCCTGTTCCGGCGCCAGGCCGTCATCGCCGGCGCCTGCGTCGTCTTGCTGGCCGGCTGTGCAGGTTTGCCCAACACATCGACACCGGGTGCGGTACAGGCGAATACCGGGCTGGACCACACTCGCTTCGCCGCCATCGATGGCGCCGTCGAGGCGGCAATCGGCGAACGCCGCCTGCCGGGTGCGGTCTTCCACCTCGAACGCGCCGGCGACGTCTACGAGCAGGCCTATGGCCGCGTCAGCTACGAAGCCGATGCGCCCGCCGTGACGCGCGATACGGTGTTCGACGCCGCTTCGCTGAGCAAGGTGCTGGCCACCGCGCCCTCGGTCTTGCTGCTGGCCGAGGACGGCAAGCTCGATCTCGACGCCAGGCTGGTCGATTATTTCCCGGAATGCGCGGGCGGCGGCAAGGACGCGATCACGATCCGCCATTTGCTGACCCATACCTCGGGCCTGGCGGCGGGCCTGCCCGCCAGGCCGGCCTGGAGCGGCGACGACGCGGCGCACGCGCTGGCTTGCGCACAGACGGTCACGCATCCGCCCGGCAGCTTCTTCCGCTATTCGGACATCAACTACATCCTGCTTGGCCAACTGGTGCACAAGGTGGCGGGGCAGCCGCTCGACGCGTTCGCCCAGGAGCGGATCTTCGGGCCGCTCGGCATGCGCGATACCGGCTACCTGCCGCTGCGCCGCATCGACCGGTCCGCCATCGCGCCGACGCAGAAAGTAGCGTCCGGCGCGGACGGCTCGCTCCACGGCGACATGGCCGGCGGCCTGCTGCAGGGCGTGGTGCACGATCCGACGGTGCGCCGCATCGGCGGCGTGGCCGGGTCGGCCGGGGTGTTCACCACCGGCCGCGACGTCGCCCGTTATGCGCGCATGCTGCTGGCTGGCGGCGAACTCGATGGCGTGCGCATCCTGCGGCCCGAGAGCGTGCGCCTGCTGAGCACGGTGCAGAGCCCGCCGGGCATCGCCGCCCTGCGCGGTCTCGGCATGGACATCGATTCGCCGTATGCCCAGCGGCCGCGCGGTACGCGCTATCCGGTGGGCAGCTTTGGCCATACCGGCTTCACCGGCTGCATCCTGTGGATCGATCCGGGCTCGCGCAGTTTCTACGTGTTGTTGTCGAACCGCGTTTATCCCGACGACAAGGCAAACGTGCTGCCGTTGTACACCATGCTCGGCACCTTGGCGGCGGAGTCGGCGGGGGTGCTTTCCCATAGGGCGAACACAGGCGTCGCGGCGCCGTAAGCAGTGTATTTTTTCTTTCCGCTCGGCTAACGCGCGCCCCCATCATGGCGGCCTCTTTAGACTCGGCCTCCTCAATTATGTCATTGATATTGTTGAGGAATTAAGCCCCCAATACATTAGGAGATTGACATGAAAATGCATAAACTGTTGAAAGGCCTCCTCGGTGTCTCCGTTGCCGCAGCAATGGCAACCTCGTTCAGCGCGCACGCTCAATCGAGCAGCACTGCCGGCAACACGACCGACCAGACCAGCTCGCAGGCACGCGGCTCGTCGGCATCGAGCCTGGATGGCTCGAGCACCAAGCACTCCAGCAAGAAGCAGAAGAAACAAAGCAGCTCCAGCAGCGGCACCAGCGGCAGCGCCGGGTCGACTTCGGGCTCGTCGTCGGGTTCGTCGGGTAGCGGTACCAGCGGCGCGACGGGCGGCGGCACCGGAACCTCGGGCAGCGGCTCGATGGGCACCAGCGGCAGCAGCAACACGGGCGGCAGCGGGTCGACCGGCACCAGCGGTTCGTCGGGCAGCAGCGGCTCGATGGGCACCAGCAGCGGCGGCAGCGGCACGCTGGATAACTCGATGGGCACCAGCGGCACCAGTGGTACCAGCGGCACCAGCGGTTCAATGGGTACCAGCGGCACCAGCGGTTCGATGGGTACGAGCGGCGCCAGCGGCTCGATGGGCACGAGCGGCTCGATGGGAACGTCCGGCACCTCGGGCACCTCGGGTACGACCGGCACCTCGGGCACCAGCGGTACGTCGGGCACCAGCGGCACGACCGGCACCTCGGGCACCAGCACCGGTACCGGCGGCGGCACCGGCGGCCGCGGCTATTAATCGGTTGCTCCACTCAGGGCCGCATCAGGCGGTCCGTACAACAGACACCAGCGCACGACGCTGGTGTTTTTTTGCCTGTTTAAACCTTGCGCACGAACTCGGTCTTCAGGCTCATGGCGCCGAAACCGTCGATCTTGCAATCGATATCGTGGTCGGCATCGACCAGGCGGATGTTCTTGACCTTGGTGCCCTGCTTGATGACGCCGCCGGAACCCTTCGGTTTCAGGTCCTTGATTACGGTAACCGTGTCGCCGTCTTGCAGCAGGTTGCCGGAAGCGTCGCGCCAGACGCGCGCGGTCTCGGCGCCGGCATCAAGCGCTTGCGCCGGCCATTCGTGGCCGCATTCAGGGCAGACGAGGTTGGCGCCGTCTTCGTAGGTGTAGGCGGACTGGCAGGTAGGGCAGGGAGGCAGGGACATGATGGTGCTCGAAGAGAAACCGCAAGTATATCGTGTGCTGCCTGCATCGACGGGATTGGCGGATCGGTCGATACGCAACCCGCACGGGCGGTATCGATTTTTCGCTCAGCCAAAAAAAACGCCGGGCATCGCCCGGCGCTGGAAGGGTGCACCGGCCGCGCCGGTGCTGGCAAAACTCAAGCCTGCAGCGCCAGGCGTCCGGCCGGTGCCTGCACACGCAGCGATTGCACCGCTGCCTGCACCGCACGCTCCTCGAAGCGGAAGGTCGACACCAGGGCCGCCAGCGCCTGCGCCTGTTCGCGCATCGCGTCCGAGGCAGCCGCCGCTTCTTCCACCAGGGCGGCGTTCTGCTGGGTCACCTGGTCCATCTGGGCGACGGCCTGGTTGACCTGCTCGATGCCCGACGACTGCTCGGCGCTGGCCATGGCGATCTGCGACATGATGGCGGTCACGCGGCCGATGCTGTCGACGATTTCCTGCATCGTCGCACCGGCGTCGGACACCAGGCGGCTGCCTTCCTCGACCTTGTCGACCGAGTTGCCGATCAGTTCCTTGATTTCTTTCGCCGCGCCGGCCGAACGCTGGGCCAGGTTGCGCACTTCGGAGGCCACGACCGCGAAGCCGCGGCCCTGTTCGCCGGCGCGCGCCGCTTCCACGGCGGCGTTCAGCGCCAGGATGTTGGTCTGGAAGGCGATGCCGTCGATGACGCCGATGATGTCGACGATCTTCTTCGACGATTCGGTGATCGCGTCCATGGTCTGCACCACGCGGCCCACGGTCTCGCCGCCGCGGCCGGCCACCTGCGAGGCGGTCTGCGCCAGGGCATTCGCTTCACGGGCGTTGTCGGCGTTCTGGCGCACGGTCGAGGTCAGTTCTTCCATCGACGACGCGG
>DAMABW010000334.1:0-5458 GCA_031999925.1 Massilia sp.
TCGATCATGTCCTTGGCCTTGCCGAGCAGCTCGCGGCAGTCCGGGCTCAGGTGGCGCAGGTGCAGGCGCTTGCCGAGCGCGCGGTATTTCTCGGCCAGCGCATCGATGGCCTGGATCGCCGAATGGTCGACCACGCGCGCATTGCGGAACTCGACCACCACGTCCTGCGGGTCTTCCTTCGGCGCGAACAGCTCGTTGAAGTTCGCCACCGAGGCGAAGAACAGCGTGCCCTGCAACTCATACACCTTCCAGCCTTGCGCATCCTGCGAGGTCTGCACCGCGATCTGCTTCGCGTGCTGCCAGGCGAACACCAGCGCCGACACGATCACGCCCACCAGCACCGCAATCGCCAGGTCGAAGATCAAGGTGATCGCCGCCACCAGCACCACCACCAGCGTATCGGCGCGCGGCACCTTGCCGACCATGCGGAAAGTGCCCCATTCGAAGGTCTTTTCACAGACCACGAACATCACGCCGATCAGCGCCGCCAGCGGAATCTGCTCGATCCAGCTCGAGCCGAACAGGATGAACGACAGCAGGAACAGCGAAGCCGCGATGCCCGACAGGCGGCCATAGGCGCCATTGTTCACGTTGATCATGCTCTGGCCGATCATGGCGCAGCCGCCCATGCCGCCGAAGAAGGCGGTGACCACGTTCGCAGCGCCCTGCGCCATGCATTCGCGGTTCGGCTGGCCGCGCGTTTCGGTGATTTCGTCGACCAGCGTGAGCGTCAGCAGCGACTCGATCAGGCCGACGCCCGCCAGCACCAGCGAGTACGGGAAGACGATCCTGAAGGTCTCCCAGTTGAACGGCACGTCGGGAATCGCAAAGGTCGGCAGGCCGCCGGCGATCGAACCCAGTTCGCCCACGGTCTTCGACTCGATGCCGAGCAGCGCGGCGCCGACGGTCACCACCAGGATGCCGACCAGCGTCGCCGGCACGGCCTTGGTGATGCGCGGCGTGATGTAGATGACGGCCATGGTCGCGGCCACCAGGCCGAGCATGGTGAACAGCTGTGCGCCGGCCATCCACTCGCCATTGACCTTGAAATGCCCGAACTGGGCGATGAAGATCACCAGCGCCAGGCCGTTGACGAAGCCGAGCATGACCGGGTACGGCACCATACGGATGAACTTGCCGAGACGCGCGGCGGCGAACAGCATCTGCAGGACACCCATCAGGACGATGGCCGCGAACAGGTACTGCACGCCGTGCTCGACCACCAGCGCGACCATGACCACGGCCAGCGCCCCGGCCGCACCCGAGATCATGCCGGGCCGGCCGCCGAAGGCCGAGGTGATGAAGGAGACCAGCACCGCGGCATACAGGCCGGTGAGCGGCGAGACGTGGGCGACCAGCGCAAAGGCGATCGCCTCGGGAACCAGGGCCAGGGCCACGGTGAGGCCGCTGAGCAGGTTGGTTTTCAGATAAGCGGGGGAGACGGACTGCAAGATGACACTCCAACAAAAAACGCAAGCGTTCGGAAAAACGAAATCCCCCGGAGCGGCGTGGAGACCGCTTCGGGGGATCGGATGTAGCCGCTATTATAGTCGGAGTTGCCGAACGCTTCCTGCCGTAGCAGCAGCTAACATCGCTGGCTCGGAACACGTAGGGTGGGCCGGGCCGCGCTAGGCACCCCGTGCCCACGCGGACATATGAACGGTGTTGGCAGACGCCCGAGCCATGCCGACAGCATGATCGCGCCAGAATTCAATGATCAGCTGATCATTTATCGAAGCCACGTTCACGCATATGTTTCGATGCAAAGGAAGCCATTACCATGCAAGCTTCCGCGTGGGCACGGCGTGCCCACCGTACGGTTCCGGCCGCGTCAGGGGACCGCGCCGCTTATTTACTCACCACCAACTGCGACGGCAAGCTATGCAAATACGCCCCGATATCCTGCATATCCTGGTTGGTCAGCGGCTTGGCAAACCCCGCCATGATCGGATTGTTGCGCCCATTCGCCTTGTCGCCACCGCGTTTATACGCCATCAGCGCATGCGTGATGTAGTCGGCATGCTGCCCTGCCAGCTTCGGATAGCTCGGGTCGATCGGCTTGTTGTAATCCGCGCCGTGGCAGGACGCGCAGTTGTACTTCTTGACCAGCTCTTCGCCGCGCTTGACGTCGGCAGCTTGCGCGCCAAGGGAAACGGCGCCGAGCACCAGCGCGATGATCAGTTTGTTCATGGCGGCGGTCCTCATTTGCGGTTCTGGGCGTTTTGCTGCGCGTAGTAGGCGGCGACGTCGGCGATGTCCTGGTCGGACAGGCTGGCGGCGATGCCGCGCATCGACGGGTGCTTGCGGTCGCCCTTCTTGTAGGCGTGCAGGGCGGCTTCGATGTACTTGGCCGATTGACCACCGATCATCGGCACCTGGTAGACCTCGGGGAAAGCGGATTTGTAACCGGGAATGCCGTGGCAGCCGATACACATCTCGATCTTGGCCGGCGCGGCCTTCGGGTTGCCGACGACGTCCGCGGCAGACGCGGCGCCGGCGCATGCGCCCAGAACGAGTACAGCGAAAAGTTTTTTCATGGTGGGAATCGCAAAAAAATTTGATCGAATACCGCTACCGCACGAAACAGGACCAGCCGATAAAGTTAGCAAATCTGCCAACAAGCATCCGATTTTAGCCCAACAAAAGATTGCAGTCTACCAACGTCGCGCACCCGGACAGCCGCGCCTGCCCTGCCTTACCGTTCTGGCATATACTCGGGATTTCCTCTCTCACCATACACGCCCATGCAAGCCCAAGCCCGCTTCGAAGGATCCGACAACTACGTCGCCACCGACGACCTGAAACTGGCCGTGAACGCCGCCCTCACGCTGGCGCGCCCGCTCCTGATCAAGGGCGAACCGGGCACCGGCAAGACCATGCTGGCCGAGGAAGTCGCGGCCGCGCTGAACATGCCGCTGCTGCAGTGGCACGTGAAGTCCACCACCAAGGCCCAGCAGGGCCTGTACGAGTACGACGCCGTCTCGCGCCTGCGCGATTCGCAGCTGGGCGATGAGCGCGTGCGCGACATCCACAACTACATCGTCAAGGGCGTGCTGTGGCAAGCCTTTACGGCGCCGGAACCGGTGGTGCTCCTGATCGACGAGATCGACAAGGCCGACATCGAGTTCCCGAACGACCTGCTGCGCGAACTCGACCGCATGGAGTTCTACGTCTACGAGACGCGCGAAATGGTGGTGGCCAAGCACCGTCCGCTGGTGATCATCACCTCGAACAACGAGAAGGAACTGCCGGACGCTTTCCTGCGCCGCTGCTTCTTCCACTACATTAAATTCCCGGACCGCGAGACGATGGCCGACATCGTCAAGGTCCACTTCCCGCGCCTGAAGCAGGACCTGCTGGCCGCCGCCCTGCAGAGCTTCTACGAAGTGCGCGACGTCGCCGGCATCAAGAAAAAGCCCTCGACCTCGGAATTCCTCGACTGGCTGAAGCTCCTGATGGCCGAGGACATCCCGGCCGAAGCCCTGCGCAGCAAGGATGCCAAGACAGTCGTGCCGCCGCTGCACGGCGCCCTGCTGAAGAACGAGCAGGACGTGCACCTGTTCGAGCGCCTGGTCTACATGTCGAGGACGAATCGATGACGGTAGGGAGAGTTGCGGTCGAGCCGGTCACGCTGGACTTCAACGGCGTGCGGCTGGAACCGCTGTCGCTCGACCACGTCGACGGCCTGCGCGCCGCCGCGGCCGATGGCCAGCTGTGGAACATCCGCGTCACCTCGGTGCCCGAGCCGCACCGCACCCAGGCCTATGTGCACGCGGCGCTCGAGATGCAGAACCGCGTCGCCTTTGCCGTGGTCGACGCCGGATCGAACCGCGTACTCGGCTCGACCAGCTACCACGACATCGTGCCCGAACTCCAGCGCGTGGAAATCGGCTACACCTGGTACGCGCAAAGCGTGCAGCGTTCGCACGTGAACACCAGCTGCAAACTGCTGCTGTTGTCGCATGCCTTCGACACCCTCGGCTGCGCGGTGGTCGGCCTGCGTACCGATAACTTCAACTTCGCCTCGCAGGCGGCCATCGAACGCCTCGGCGCCAAAAAGGACGGCGTGATCCGCCACCACGCCCTGCGCCGCGACGGCACCGTGCGCGACACCGTCATGTACAGCATCGTGCGCGGCGAGTGGCCAGAAATAAAAGCGCAACTGCACTACCGGCTCGAACGCCACGGACACGTACCATGCTGATCGACTTCTTTTTCGCCCTGCGCAATGCCAAGGTCCCGGTCTCGATCAAGGAATTCCTGACCCTGCTCGAAGCCCTGGAAAAAAGCGTCATCGCGCCCTCGCTCGACGACTTCTATTACCTGGCGCGCCTGACGCTGGTGAAGGACGAAGCCCACTTCGACAAGTTCGACCGCGCTTTCGGCATGTACTTCAAGGGCATCGAGGCCTTGTTCGATACCAGCAAGGGCGAGATTCCGCTCGACTGGCTCATCAAGCGCATGGAGCGCGAACTGACGCCCGAACAGAAGGCGGCGCTGGAAAAATTCGGCTACGACAAGCTGATGGACCGCCTGAACGAACTGCTGAAGGAGCAGAAGGAGCGCCACGAAGGCGGAAACAAATGGATCGGCACCGGCGGCACCTCGCCGTTCGGCCATGGCGGCACCAATCCCGAGGGCACCCGCATCGGCGGCCAGGGCCGCAATCGCACGGCAGTCAAGGTGTGGGACCAGCGCACGTACAAGGATTACGACGACGAGCGCGAACTCGGCACGCGCAACATCAAGGTGGCCCTGCGCCGCCTGCGCCGCTTCGCCCGCCACGGCGCGCCCGACGAACTGGCCCTCGACGACACCATCCGCGCCACCGCCAACAATGCCGGCTACCTTGACATCAAGATGCAGGCCGAGCGCAAGAACCGTATCAAGGTGGTGATGCTGCTCGACGTGGGCGGCACCATGGACGACCACATCGAGCGCACCGAGGAACTGTTCTCGGCGGCGAAGACCGAGTTCAAGAACATGGAGTTCTACTACTTCCACAACTGCGTGTACGACTACCTGTGGAAGAGCAACCGGCGCCGCCACGCAGAGCGTTTCCCGACCTGGGACGTGCTGCGCAAGTATCCGGCAGATACGCGCGTCATCTTCGTCGGCGATGCGACCATGAGCCCCTACGAGGTGCTGGCCCCGGGTGGGTCGGTCGAGTACAACAACGAGGAGGCTGGGGCGGAGTGGCTGGCGCGCTTCTGCAAGGCGTTTCCGAAATTCGCCTGGCTGAATCCCGAGCCGGAGAATTTGTGGCAGTACCGGCAGTCGATTGCGATCATCCGGCAGCTCATGAACAACCGCATGTTCCCGGTGACGCTGGAAGGGCTGGAGCGGGCGATGCGCTTGCTGAGCAAGTAGCGGCGGCAAGGATGGTTGCCGCATTCTCAGAGGCGAAGGCAACGTAGGGTGGGCACCCCGTGCCCACGCGGAAGCATGATCAGTGGTA
>DAMABW010000335.1:0-5455 GCA_031999925.1 Massilia sp.
GCCCGGCTGTTCACCAGGCGCAGCAGATTCAGGCTGGTCAGGGCATCGCGCTTGACGGCGGTTTCGATGATGACGTCGTCGGCATCGGCATGCAGCAGTTCGAGCAGGCGCAGGATCACCATTTCCGACGGCGTGATCTTGCGTCCGCTGAGGATCACCGGCCGCGCAAAATAATAGCCCTGGAAATATTCGAAGCCGAGTTCCATGCACAGGCTGAACTCCTCGACCGTCTCGACCTTTTCCG
The DNA here is from genome assembly GCA_031999925.1 of Massilia sp. GTDB lineage: Bacteria > Pseudomonadota > Gammaproteobacteria > Burkholderiales > Burkholderiaceae_D > Telluria. The sequence continues at coordinate 245 of DAMABW010000335.1, forward strand.
CCAGCAGTTTCTTGTTGGCCGCGCGCAGCGAAGCGGCCAACCCGGGCAGCGCCTGCCGCTCGACGCCCTTCAAATCGATCTTGACCACGTCGACCAGGTCCAGCAGCTTGTCGACTTCCTCGGTATGGTCGATCACGTCGTCGAGCGCGAAGGTGAAACCGAGCTCGTTCAGCTTGGCGACGCGCGCCAGCAACGGCTCGGTCGGCTTGACGGTTTCCAGGATTTCGAGGATAACTTTACGCGGCGGTAGAAAACGTACGAAATCGCTCATCAGCACGACTTCGTCGACATTCACGAAGGCAAGCTGCTCGCCGACCACCTGCTCGAGGCCGAGTTGCGAAGCATGGGAAATGACGGCCGCGGTGGCGGCGGCGCCGTCGGTGAGGCGGGCGTCTTCGTGTTCGCCGGCAGCGCGGAAAAGCAGCTCGAAAGCAACCAGATGCTGGTCGCGGCCCAAGATCGGCTGGCGCGCCAGGAAGAATTCGTCGGACGGCATGGATGAGACTGCCGTTGCTTCGGCATGCATGTAAAAAACTCCTGGAAACTTGTAAAGTGCGGCACGCGCAGCACGAGGCCCACGCGCACGCGAGCCTTCGCCGACTATACTACAGAATGTAAATATTTATATTTTTACATCGAAACGTGCGCCGCATACTGGGCCATGTCTGCCTCAGCCACGCCCGCCGTTGCGTGGTCGCCCCGTTGCAGGACGGCCAGGGCGCGCGCCCTCGCCTGACGCGCCTTCACGACGCGGGCCGCTGGCGGGCCGATTTTCAGGCCGTTTTTCAGGCCGTTGTTCAAGCCGATTCGCGGCCGCCTTTTGCGGGCCCGCGGTGCGGCGCTGGTCGGCGTAGCGCGGTTGATTCTCGCCACGCGCCGGATCGAAGCGCTCGTCCGGACGCTCCTTGCCGCCCGCAGCATTGTCGCGCGAACGCGACACCGGACGGCCTTCGCCAGCCTCCGGACGCGAGAAGCGCTTGGCGCGGCTCGGGCCGGCCGGCTTGGCGCCGCCCGCTCCTTCGGCAGGCTTTTCGCTCGAGCGCTGCGGCATCGCCTGGCCCGGCAAACGCAGGCTGCCCGTGCCCGACAGCGGGCTGGCACGGCGCGCATTCCCGACCGGGACGCGCGGGCCGTTGGCATTGCCCAGCCGCGCCGCGGCGGCGCCGGTGACTTGGGTGCCGGTTTCGATCACGAAGCCGGCGCCCGCATCCTTGCCCAACACCTGCACCAGGTAAGGCATGACTTCGCGCAGCATCGGTTCCAGCGTGTAGGGCGGGTTCAGGATGAACATGCCGCTGCTGTGCAGGCCGAAGCCGTCCGGGCCCGGCGTCGACACGGTGAGCGTGACGTTCAGCCATTCCTTGGCCGGCAGGCGCTTCAGTTTGTCGGCGAACTGGCGCGATTCCATGCGCTGCAGCACCGGATACCACACCGCATAGATGCCGCTCGGGAAACGGCCCAGCGCTTCATCCAGCGCATCCTTGACCTTGCGGTAATCGTCCTTCACCTCGTAAGGCGGATCGATCAGCACCAGGGCGCGGCGCGACGGCGGCGGCAGAAGCGATTTCAAGCTCTGGAAGCCGTCGCCGCGTTCGATGATGACGCGGCGGCCGCGGGCGCGCTCGCCCTGCTCGGCCCGGTGCGCCTCGGCCTTGCGGAAATTGTCCGCCAGAATCTTGCTGTCGGCCGGATGCAATTCGAACAGGCGCAGGCGGTCTTCCAGGCGCGTCATCTGGTCGGCCACATAGGGCGAGCCCGGGTAATAGCGCATCTTGCCGCTCGGGTTCATGCCTTTTACCAGGTTCAGGTACTCGGCCAGGGCCGGCGGCACGTCGCTACGGCTCCAGAGCGGGCCGATGCCGGTGTCGAACTCGGCGTTCTTGGTGGCGAAATTGCTGTCGAGCGCGTACACGCCGGCCCCCGAGTGGGTGTCGATATAGGTATAGGCGGCGTCCTTTTGGTTCATGTACAGGTGCAGTTGCACCTGGACGAAATGCTTGAGGACGTCGGCGTGATTACCCGCGTGAAAGGCGTGGCGGTAGCTCAACATAATGGGAATCCTAAAAATCAAAGCGCCGTTCGGGCGAACGGCGGTAACAGGCGTCATTATCGCCTAGAAAGCCGGGTGCGCCAAAATCGGCGGCGCCACAACGAAAAAAGCCGCGGGTTCTGCACCCGCGGCTTATCGATCCGACCGTCAACCGATTCAGGCGACTTTCTTTTCGTCGAAGAATTGTTCATCTTCGGTCGAGCCATGCAGCGCCGTGGTCGAGCTCTGGTTCTGCTGGATGGTCTGGGTCACGGCGTCGAAGTAGCCGGTACCGACTTCGCGCTGGTGTTTCACCGCGGTGAAACCCTTCTCGGCGGCGGCGAATTCGGCTTCCTGCAGTTCGACAAAGGCCGACATCTGACGGCGTGCATAACCGTGGGCCAGGTTGAACATGCCGTAGTTCAGGGCGTGGAAGCCGGCCAGGGTGATGAACTGGAACTTGTAGCCCATCGCGCCCAGTTCTTTCTGGAACTTGGCGATCGTCGCGTCGTCGAGGTTTTTCTTCCAGTTGAACGACGGCGAGCAGTTATAGGCCAGCATCTTGCCCGGGAACTTGGCGTGGATGGCGTCGGCGAACTGCTTGGCGAAAGCCAGGTCCGGCTTGCCGGTTTCGCACCAGACCAGGTCGGCGAACGGGGCATAGGCCAGGCCGCGCGAAATCGCTTGCTCGATGCCCGGACGGGTTTTATAGAAACCTTCGACGGTGCGCTCGCCGGTGCAGAACGGTTTGTCGTTGTCGTCCACGTCCGAGGTCAGCAAATCGGCCGCCTCGGCGTCGGTACGGGCCACGACCAGGGTCGGGGTGCCCATCACGTCGGCTGCCAGGCGGGCGGCGGTCAGTTTCTCGACGGCTTCGCGGGTCGGCACCAGCACCTTGCCGCCCATGTGGCCGCATTTCTTTACCGAAGCCAGCTGGTCTTCGAAGTGCACGCCGGCGGCGCCCGCCTCAATCATCGACTTCATCAGCTCGAAGGCGTTCAGCACGCCGCCAAAACCGGCTTCCGCATCGGCCACGATCGGCGCGAAGTAATCGATGTCGTCCTTGCCTTCGGACCACTGGATCTGGTCGGCGCGCTGGAAGGTGTTGTTGATGCGGCGCACGACCATCGGCACCGAGTTGGCCGGGTACAGCGATTGGTCAGGATACATTTCGCCGGCCAAATTGGCGTCGCCGGCAACTTGCCAGCCCGACAGGTAGATGGCTTTCAGGCCGGCCTTCACCTGCTGCATGGCCTGGTTGCCGGTCAGGGCGCCAAGGGCGTTGACGAAGGGCTCTTCGTTGACCAGGTTCCACAGCTTGTCGGCGCCGCGCTTGGCCAGGGTGTGCTCGATCTGGACCGAGCCACGCAGGCGCACCACGTCTTCGGCGGTGTAATTGCGCACCACACCTTTCCAGCGTGGATTAGTATCCCAGTCGTTTTGCAGTGCGGCGATTTGCTGTTCACGAGTTGCCATGGTGTTCTCCTGATTGAATGAAGTAGCTGAATGAAGTAGCTGAATGAAGTAGTTGACTAAGCTGTTTGCGAAGTGAAATCCGTTAGACAAATCATAGCCCTGTTTGTGCACAGCACAATCACTCTTATATAAGACAGCAAAACATTTTTTTGTTATTCATAATCAGCTACTTATGCGCTCCATTCCATGATACGGAATGATATTTCTTAGAATGAGAGATGAAATAAGGATGAGCCGTCGCGTGCTTTTCACGTGATGAATTCACCATTTCGCATTGTGGAACTTGGGCGGTAATGGGAATAACGTGGGCGCCTGCCATGATGGCGCGCACGGCAATCGATGAATTGATGACCGGCAATAAAAAACGCGCGTGCCGCCGGGTCACGCGTGTTCAGGGGTAGGACTGCTTCTGTATCGATTACGCCTTGTGCCCCACCGGAGCACGCCAGCTATTCCCGGCGCCAACCGCCGTGGCGATCGCCAGGGTCTGGAACAAGGCCACGCCGATGAACACCGATGCCGGATGCCCGCCATCCATCAGCGCGCCGAACAGCAACGGTCCGACCGACATGCCGGTATCCAGCCCCGAGTAGACGACGCCGAATACGCGTCCGGTCGCATTCGGCGGCGCCGCGGCGCGGATCAGCAGGTCGCGCGAGGGGCCGGCGATGCCGGTGGCAAGGCCGATCGCGCCCATCACCACCACGACCAGCGCGCCCGGCACCACACTGGCGGCCAGCAGCAGCGCCATCGCCGCCGCAAACAGGAAGGCCACCGTGATGGTGCGGTCGTGGTTGTGGGCGCGCGCGGCCAGGAAGCCGCCCGCCACCATGCCCGCCGCCGAGGACAGCATGAAGGTCGTGTAGGCGGTGGCGGCAGTCGCGAAGCTGATGCCATACAGCGCCACCAGGCTGGTCGACGAAAACGCCTGGATGCCGCCCAGCGCAATCGACGTCAGGAAGAAGAAGCCAAAGCACATCCATACCGCCGGCAAGCGCAGGAAGCCGAAGGCGCTGCCACCCGCGTCCCCGCCCTTGGACACGGTGGCGCCGTTCGGCAACACGGCACGGTTCAGGAACAGCACCAGCAGCATGATGAAGGGAATCGCACTGGCCGAGAGCAGCGCCACGCGCCAGCTCGAAAGCGTGGCCACGCCGGCCAGGAAGATGGGCGCCGCCGCCCAGCCGAGGTTGCCCGAAATGCCGTGCACGGAGAAGGCATACGCGAGGCGCTCCTTCGACACACCGTGGTTCAGCAGCGTGTAGCCGGCCGGGTGGAAGACGGCATTGCCGCAGCCGGCGACGAAGGACCCGACCAGCAGCACGGCATAGCTCGGCGCCGCGGCCAGCACCAGCGCGCCCACGCCCAGCAGGGCCTGGCCAGTGAACAGCACCCGGCGCGCGCCGACACGATCGACCACGAAGCCCGACAAGGCCTGTCCGACACCGGAGACCACGAAGAACACCGTCATCAAGAGGCCCAGCTCGGAGTAGGACAGCCCGAAGGCTTCCTTCAGCCAGGGAAACAGGCCGGCCAGGATCAGGTGGTAGAAGTGCGACACCCCGTGCGAGGTGCCGACCAGGCCGATGACACGGGCGTCCTGGCGCAGGCTGGTTGTGCTCATTGAACTGACCGTCGAGAAGAAGGAAACAGCCAGTGTAGTCAAAACTGCCAGACTTTGCCGGGCGAGGCCATTTCCGCCTGCC